>JAYTWA010000309.1:0-8396 GCA_043743675.1 Sphingomonadales bacterium | reverse complement strand
GGTTTGACGAAGCCGATTTGCCGTCGCAGTTTGACGACCGGTTCAAAAACCTTTGGCGCTATTATCTGATGTATTCCGAAGGCGGGTTTCGCAGTGGGGGAATCGACGTGGTGCAAGTAACGCTTGTGAAAAAGGGGTGAAGATGCGCTATTTTATTGTTGCAGCGCTGCTTGCGCTGACTGGTTGCGATGCCGTCAAACTTTACACTGATTTACCGAAGGATGCGAATGTGCTGTTCTGGACACAAGACCAACGCGATACGGCGTTTCGCCAGATGGAAAAACTGACCACGACCAATGCAATCGAGGCAGGCGATGATGTGCACCAGTTCGGCAAGGGGGTGCCGCTGAAGCTCGATCTTGATGTCGATGCTTATATGACGAGCCAGCGGGCGGCGGGGCTGATCATCATTCAGGATAACAAAATTCGGCTCGAGAAATATGGTCTTGACTATGACGCCGCGGGGCGCTGGACGAGTTTTTCGGTGGCGAAGTCTCTGACATCGACGCTGGTCGGCGCAGCGGTTCGTGACGGCTACATCAAAAGTCTGGATGACAAGGTCACGGCCTATATGCCTGATTTGAAAGGATCGGCTTATGACGATGTGACGGTTCGTCAGTTGCTGACAATGACGTCGGGCGTCAAGTGGAACGAAGATTATGCCGATCCGAAATCGGACGTGGCGCTGTTCACCAATCACAAGGCGGAACCCGGCGTCGATGTGACGGTCAGTTATATGCGTAAGCTCCCGCGCGAGGCACCGGCGGGGACAAAGTGGGTCTATAAGACGGGTGAAACCAACCTGATTGGGGTTCTTGTTTCAAGCGCGACCAAGAAAACGTTGTCGGCTTACCTCTCCGAAAAAGTCTGGAAGCCCTATGGCATGGCGCAGGATGCGGCATGGATCACGGGCTCTACGGGTCATGAAATCAGCGGCTGCTGTTTTTCGGCAGCTTTGCAGGATTACGCCCGGTTTGGTCAGTTCATGCTCGATGGGGCAATGGCGGGCGGCAAGCATGTTGTCCCGGACGACTGGGTCTCGGCGGCAACGACGAAGCAAGCTGACATCGGTGTGCCGGGACGAGGCTATGGCTATCAGTGGTGGACCAATGATGACGGCAGTTTCGCCGCGCAGGGTATTTTCGGGCAGGGAATTTTTATCGATCCCAAACGGCGCCTCATCATTGCGACCAATGGCAATTGGAAAACGGCAACGGATGATGCCGGCGTCGGGACCGAACGGGAACGCTTTTACAAGGCGGTTCAGGCCGCCGTTGATCAGCCGTAACGGTTGACCACTGTTTCAAATACGGCCGGGTTCAGCAGGTTGGCAAAGGCACAGCCGACCATGCCATTATGATTCCAGATAACTTCGGCCTGAAGTGCGCCAAGTCCCGGTAACGTTAACCAGGCAAGCGCACCGGGCCGCATCCGCGACAAGGCTTCGCAAGAAAATCCGCCGAGTGAGAGATCGCGAACTGTCGTCGCAAATCCCTTGTCGCCTGACGGACGAAATGATGCAGGAATACTAAGCTTTGTACGTGGTGCGCAGCGGTCTTCCTGTGCAGCAACAAGATAGCGGTCTTGAATTTCAGTTGTCGTCATTTGGTCGCCTCCGATGGTTCGATTCCGAACGGTGGTGTCCCCCTGCGACCCATCTAGCGGGATCGGGTTAATGACGTCTCGCCAAGATTAGTTAATGCGCTCGCGGTGGCCAGTTTGAAAATCTTCGGCGGCGAGTGCAGCAATGCGCAAGCCGACGGTCTCGGGCGCCTTTACATCAGCGGGATCTTCGCCGGGAAAAGCGCGCGCGCGCATCACGGTGCGCGTGGCACCGGGATCAACAATTGCGACCCTGACGCGGCCAATGTTGCGCGTTTCCTCTGCATAGCTGCCCAGCAGCGTTTCGAACCCCGCTTTTGATGCGCCATAAGCGCCCCAATAGGCTCGGGGTGTTGCACCTACACTCGACGTCAGCCCGATTACGCGGGCACTGGCGGCCGCACGGAGCATGCTGTCAAATGCGCCAATGATGGCGGCTTGTGACGTGAGGTTGAGCGTGATGACGCGCGCGAATTCTTTGGCGTCGATGTGCGGGACGGGCGTCAATGTACCGAGTGTCGCCGCATTGAGAACGAGAATATCGAGTGCTTTCCATCGGCCCGAAATGGCTTCGGCCAGACGCGCAATGCCATCGGTATCGCTCAGGTCAAGCGGGGCAATGGTCGCGCTACCACCGGCGTCGTGGATACGCTCTTCGATTGCTTCGAGCCCGGCGACAGTGCGCGCGGTCAAGACAACATGAGCCCCGGAGGCAGCAAGCGCTTCGGCAGTGGCAGCACCGATGCCGCGTGATGCACCGGTAACAAGAGCAAGTTGCCCCTCAAAACTCTTATTCAAACCACACGCTCCGCAAGCATTTCAAATTGATCCTCGACCGCTGTTTCATCCTGATCGGTGAGGCGCGTTGGATAATCGCCCGTGAAGCAGGCATCGCAATATTGCGGACGAATGTCGGCGCGGCGGGCTTCGCCAAGCGCTTTGTAAAGGCCATCGATGCTTACAAACGCCAGACTGTCGGCGTGCATGAAATCTTGCATGCCGCCGATGTCGAGTTTGTGCGCGAGCAGTTTGGTCCGTTCGGGCGTGTCGACGCCATAATAGCAGCTGTGCCGCGTTGGCGGGCTCGCGATGCGCATATGAACTTCGGCGGCCCCGGCATCGCGCATCATCTGGACGATCTTTAATGAGGTGGTACCGCGTACAACACTGTCATCGACAAGAATGATGCGCTTGCCCGCAATTAGCGCGCGGTTCGCGTTATGCTTTAATTTGACACCAAGATGTCGGACCTGATCGCCCGGCTGAATGAAAGTGCGGCCGACATAGTGCGATCGGATGATGCCCAGTTCGAAGGGAATGCCCGATTCCTGCGCATAGCCAATAGCAGCAGGGGTTCCCGAATCAGGAACGGGAATAATGTAATCGGCATCGACCGGGCTTTCGATGGCGAGTTGCGCACCAATAGCTTTGCGGACCGAGTAAATGCTCGAGCCATCCACGATGGAGTCAGGACGGCTGAAATAGACATGCTCAAAAATGCACGGGCGCGGGGCCACGACGCCGAAGGGGTTGAGCGAACGAATGCCGCTTTCAGTGACAATGATGATTTCACCGGGCTCCACCGAGCGTTCGTAGGTTGCGCCAACGACGTCGAGCGCGACGGTTTCGGAGGCGAAAATTGTGGCGTCACCGAGTTTGCCCATGACAAGGGGGCGGATACCGAGCGGGTCGCGACAGGCGATCATCCCTTCGGGCGTCATGCAGATGAGGGAATACGCACCCTCTACCTGTTTGAGCGCATCGATGAATTTGTCGAGGAGGGTCCGGTAGGTGCTGGTCGCGACAAGGTGAATGATGACTTCGGTGTCGCTGGTGGACTGGAAAATCGAGCCGCGCCGGACGAGTTCACGCTTTACGGCCATTGCGTTTGAGATGTTGCCGTTGTGCGCCACCGCAAATCCACCCGAAGCGAGGTCTGCATACAATGGCTGAACATTGCGCAACGCTGTCTCGCCGGTGGTTGAATAACGAACATGGCCACATGCGACGGAGCCGGGCAATCCCCGGATGATTTCGTCGCGATCAAAGTTTCCGGCAACATGGCCCATGGCGCGATGTGAATGGAAATCACTGCCATCCCAACTGGTGATGCCAGCCGCTTCCTGACCACGATGTTGCAGAGCGTGAAGGCCGAGTGCAACGATGGCTGAGGCGGTGTCGGCACCCCAAATACCAAAAACGCCGCATTCCTCGCGGAGTTTATCGTCGTCAAATGGGTGTGTCGTGAGCATGATTCGGGCGATCTGCGTTGCGCGGATGCTGCCCTATAGGCAGAGAGAAATCGATTGTCTTCACTTTGTAACGGAAATCGGCATGAATGATCGTGAGCGAGGATTGAAGCTCGATCCGAAATGGGATGCAAACGGATTGATTACGGGCGTTGTTACGGATGCGGCGTCGGGTGATGTTTTGATGGTCGCGCATTTGAATGCTGAAGCGCTGACGCTGACACAATCGACGGGGGAGGCACATTTCTGGTCACGCAGCCGGGCGCGGATATGGCGGAAGGGCGAGGAATCGGGAAATGTCCTTCGCGTTGTTGAGCTTCGTGTTGATTGCGATCAGGATGCGCTGTTGATCATTGTCAATCCTGTGGGACCGGCATGCCACACTGGAGCGCGATCCTGTTTCTACAGAGCGATCAATGGGGAGGCGCTTACGAACTTGGCGTAGGCAGGTGTGGTGGTGTGGCGTGCGTTTAATCCATTGAAGAGCTTACCGTTCTGTAACGCATCGTAAATCGCAAAATCGATGGAGTAAAGTTGACGCAGACGGTCAATTTGGACGTCGGTCAGCTTTACTTTCATTGATTTTGACCGGTTCAGCCGCGCAACGTCGCGAAGTCCAGGCAACGCATCGCTAGCCACGGCACGATCGAGATCGTCGATCATGCAGATATTATCAACCGCGATGCGGCCTGCGAAGTCAGCAACATACCAGAATTGAGGCCGGAAAATATGATCAATATCATATAAGTTTTTCGCTGACGCGACGTGATCAAGTGCATCGTTGAGCGATCCAAAGGCACCATAAAGTTTGCGAAATGCACGTGCCACTGGCGCATTTGGAGCACCGCCAACGCGGCCATAACAATAGGCGGATACAAACCGTTCAATTGGGTTTCGCCAGATGGCAAAACTCGGCAAGCTGCTGGCAATGTCCTCGGCAACACGTTGGTAATAACGGATCGTGGGGTGAAAAACCTGCTCGCCATATAATATGCTGCTGACTGACATACCGGCGTTTTTGGGGATGTGGATAAACAGCACGCCAGCCTCGCGAATGCGGCGCAATCGGCGGCGCAGTTTCGGGTCAAGTGGCGGATAGATGCCCGGAAAAGACGGGCGTTCGTGAAGGTCGCTTACGAGCTTGATACTTGTCACGCTGCGCATTGCAGCGTGGACAAGATCGAGTGTGCGTTCAACGATCATATGTTGGTCGTTCCTGTGCGTGGCTAACGTGCTTAATCAACGCAGAACGGCTAGGTTCCCTTTGTTATATTTTTCTATTTATCGCCGGAATTGATCATATCGGCGCACAAATGAAAACGGGCGGCACCGTTTACGGCACCGCCCGCAATCATAATGTGCGTAATGATCAGGCGTAGCTGATTGAAGTCCGCATGCGGCGACGCATTGCGCCACCGACAATGCCGAAACCTGCCATCATCATCATCCATGTGCCGGGTTCAGGAACGGCCGCAACAACTGAGCGAACATTGACCCGCTGTGACAGCAAAAATGGTTCGTTTGCGGCAACATTAGAATCACGCAGACCGTAAGTCAGGGTAAACAACGGCGCGCCTGAAGCAACATTGGCCCCGAGGAAGTCGATAAAGTCACGGGCATCGGAAAGTTCGTCTGAAACGACAGTCGGAAAAACCGATGATGTCCGGGGTAGTCCGCTGCCCTGAGCGAAGCTCAAGCCATCATTGTCGTTCGACGTGCTGAACCCGGCGGGGACAAATCCCGGTTGCGGACGAGGATCGGCAGCATCAAGGCCGGGATCAAGCAGCTCGTTCGCGATCGATGTCCATGTTGACCCGGTGTTGTTGATGATCCGCTTTACGATTGTGTAATTCACGCCTTCATCCAGCCCCGAAATGGCAAGGAACACGTTGTTTGTGTTCGTCCATGTTTCGTTGATGGTGATAGTCGTGCCTGACAGGCTCCAGCTAAATGCACCGAGTGTCGTTCCGGGATGTTGTGTAATTGTGATCGCGGCGTTTGCGGCGGTCGGTAAGCTCATCGCCGTAGCGGCGAGCAAGATCATTTTCGTGAATTTCATTATAAGCCCTCTCTGTGGAAACAAAGTCGAGCGGCCCTTATTTTTATTATGAACAGATCATTAACCCGAGTCGCGAAACAAAGATTGGACAAAAGCGTCGTCGTTGACCTTTACGTTCACGTAAAGTAAAATAGCAATATGGCAGACCTTGGCTCACACGCGACATTGCACACACCGGACCATCGTGACCGGCATCAATATAGCATTTCCGATTTGTCGGAGGAATTTGGCGTCACGGCGCGGGCGCTTCGTTTTTACGAGGATGAGGGACTGATTGCGCCCGTCCGTCGCGGGACAACACGGATTTATACAAAGCGCGACAGGGCGCGGCTTGCCTGGATTTTGCGGGCAAAGCGGGTTGGGTTCAGTCTTTCGGATATTCGCGAAATGATCGACTTGTACGACGTCGGCGATGGTCGCGCGACACAGCGTCATGTCACTGTTGAAAAATGCCTCGCGCGTATCGATCTGCTTAAACAGCAGCGTGCCGACATTGACGCGCATGTCGATGAACTGGCGCGCTTTGTGAAGATGGTTCAGGCCGCCGAAGAGGGCAGTCACTAAATTTTATCCGGAGTTTGACATGCCGCAATATACGCCACCGATCCGCGACACGCGCTTCATTATCGACGCTGTGATCGGTCTTGATCGCTATGCAAATTTGCCGGGATTCGAGAATGCAACGCCCGACGTGGTTGAAGCTGTCCTGAGTGAAGGCGGCAAGTTTGTCGCTGAAGTGCTTTTTCCGCTGAACCAGTCGGGTGACCTTGAGGGCTGCACCCGCCATGCCGATGGCTCTGTAACGACGCCGAAAGGTTTCAAGGAAGCGTATAATGCGTTCATCGAAGCCGGCTGGACGACGCTGGGCATGCCGATCGAATATGGCGGGCAGGGGCTACCACATGTTATTTCGACTGCGTTTGAAGAATATCTGATTTCGTCAAATATGGCTTTTGGCATGTATCAAGGGCTGACGATGGGCGCCGTTTCATCGATTCTGGTCAAGGGCTCGGAGGAACAGAAGGCGATGTATTTGCCCAAGATGGTTTCGGGCAAATGGGGCGGGACCATGAACCTGACCGAACCGCAGTGCGGGACTGATCTGGGGTTGATCAAGACCAAGGCTGTGCCGCAGGCGGATGGATCGTTCGTGATTACAGGCACGAAGATTTTTATCTCTTCTGGCGAGCATGACCTGACCGAGAATATCATTCATCTGGTGTTGGCGAAGACGCCCGACGCGCCCGACAGCGTGAAGGGCATTTCACTATTCATTGTGCCGAAGTTCATGGTCAACGACGATGGTTCGCTGGGCGCGCGCAATGGCGTGACGTGCGGGTCGATTGAGCACAAAATGGGCATTCACGCCAATTCGACCTGCGTGATGAATTATGACGGCGCGACTGGTTTCCTTGTGGGCGAGGAAATGAAGGGCTTGGCGGCGATGTTTATCATGATGAACACAGCGCGGCTGGGCGTGGGGTTGCAGGGTCTTGGCCAAGCCGAAGTCGCGCATCAAAATGCGGTCGCCTATGCTAAGGACCGGCGACAAGGTCGGGCGCTGACGGGGGCGGCAGAGCCGACCGAGAAGGCCGACACGTTGTTCGTCCATCCCGATGTTCGCAGGATGTTGATGGAAGGCAAAGCAATAACTGAAGGATTGCGGGCATTGTGCCTGTGGGGTGCGCTTCAGGGCGACCTGTCGCACAAGGCGCAAACAGAAGAAGAGCGCCAGCGCGCCGACGATCTGCTGAGCCTGCTGACTCCGGTGATCAAAGGTTATGGCACCGACAAGGGCTATGAAATCGCGACCAACAGCCAGCAGGTTTATGGCGGACACGGCTACATCGCTGAATGGGGGATGGAGCAATATGTTCGTGATGCGCGGATTGCGATGATTTATGAAGGCACGAATGGCATTCAGGCGCTCGATCTGGTCGGGCGAAAGCTCGCCAAGGATGGTGGGCGTGCAGTGCAGCTTTTGTTTGCAACATTGGCCGAAGAAATCGGTGCATCGAAGTTGAAGCCCGAGCTGGCCGACTTTGCGGGACGTTTGGAAAAAGCCACGGGCGACCTTCAGTCATCGACGATGTGGTTCGTACAGAACGGCATGGTCAACCCGAACAACGCAGGCGCAGGCGCAGTTTCGTATATGCACTTGATGGGAATTGTGACACTCGGCCTGATGTGGTTGCGCATGGCGAGTGCCGCGCACGCAATGCTGGCGGCGGGCGAGGGGGACAAATCTTTCCTCGAAGCCAAACTAGTCACCGCGCGGTTCTTTGCCGAAAGGATCATGCCAGACACTGGATCGCTGCGTCGCAAGATCGAAGGCGGGGCGGACGCGATTATGGCATTGCCTGTCGAAATGTTTGAAGCGGCGTAGGGCACTTCATTGCAGTTCAAGCGTTGTTCAGCGCACATGCCCGACTTGTGCAGCGCATTGGCCAAGGCTAGGTAGTGAATCGAAGTGTGGCTCCTGAGCC
>JAYTWA010000308.1:0-5406 GCA_043743675.1 Sphingomonadales bacterium | reverse complement strand
GGGTTTTCGATGGCATCGGTCAGACCGCGCCCGGGCTCGAGGTCGAGTGAGAGTGCGCCTGTGCCAAAATGCACGTCAAGATCAAGCAATGCCGTCGACCGCTGAGCACGTTCGCCCATCAGCCAAGCAACAGAAGTGGCCACCGTTGATGCGCCCGAGCCACCGCGAGCACCGATAACGGCTGTCATGATGTGCGGACGTTCGACCGAGCTTTCGACTTGCTTGGGCGCGTTGAACACGGCTTGTGCATGGAGGAAGGCATCGCGCAACTGATCGGGGCTGAACGGTTTCAGAATATAATCCTGAATGCCGCTGGCCACGAGATCGCGGTAAAGACGGACGTCATTGACCTGCCCTGCCGCAATAACGACGGTGCCAGGTTCGCAGACTTCAGCCAGCGCGTTGATGTCGTTCAGCGGGTCGCCGCTTTCGGACAGGTCAACGAACAGGATGTTCGGGCTGGCGGAGACCGACAGAGTCTGAACGGCGTTGCGCAGACCACCTTTGTTGATCTTGTCGGTTGCCCAGCCAAGCTCGGTCACGATCGGACGCAGCTGTTCAGCCGTCATTTCGTCACAGACGAATGCGGTAAATGGATCGCGCAGGGCATTGCCGGCGCGGGTTGGAGACCAGGGCGCGTTCATTTATTTAGCATCCTTCGGCTTGTAGATGGCGCGGTAGTTTGTGTTGTTGTCAGTGAATGTGCCACGATGCGACCCGTCAACAAGATCGTTTGGATTGGCGATCATCGCCGCAAGACTGGCATTGCTGGCACAGCCATAGTTTGACGGCGCATCCGAATTATAATTGCCGACCGATGACCGGCTCCAGTCGGGGCAGCCCGGCACTTCGGCTTTCATCCGGCTGACGACGACGCGAACCATGCCCGGCGCGATTTCACCCTTTGTGACGGGTGCCGTGTCTTCGACGACAAGACCGTAACGTCCCGCCACAGCAGAAACGGCAGCGCGGTTCATGCTGTTTTGCGTTGGATCATCAACTGAGACACGATCGCCATAGCGCGTGTTCAATGAATCAAACCACGCGGTTAGCCTCTGCGTGCCTTGCTGGCCGAAGCCGTCGGCAACATCATAGACGTAGTCGGTCCGCGAAACGACGGGTTGATGGACGGTCTCAAGGCCGCGATTTTCGGTGCCGCCGCACGCGCCAAGTGATGCAGCAAGCGCGATGAGGGGAAGGAGGTGCACGATACGCATAAGAAAAACTCCCTACCTTTTAGTTGCTGAAGCCGGGGGCCGGTGCGACACCGCGCGCAACTGGCGCAGGCGCTGACATCGACGTCGCTGGTGCGTTGAAATTTGGCTGTGTCACGGTCTCGGGTGATTTGAATGTCGGGACAGGACGTCGTTCGCCACTGCCCTTATACATTTCACCGCCGAATATCCGGCCGAGTTCGGATGGTGCTTTATAGCCGTCCGTCGGGAGCACAATCGAGCTCGCAGGCACTGGTTTGACGAGGTAAGGTGTGACGACGATCATCAGTTCAGTCTCGCCGCGCTGCCATGCGTTCGAGCGAAAGAGGGCACCGAGGATCGGCACATCGCCCGCACCGGGTAGCTTCGTCATATTATTGCTGTTGTCAGCCTGCATAAGGCCACCAATGACAAAGCTCTGACCAGAGCCCAGCTCCACTGTCGTTTCGACGCGACGGGTTAAAAAACCGGGCACACCGCCAACTGAAACTGCGGGGTCAATTTTGGATACCTCTGGCTTAACAATGAGCGAGATGCGCCCGTCGGCGAGCACCGTCGGCAAAAAATCAACGGTCACACCGTAAGGCTTAAATACAACTGTCTGGGTATTGCCGCCATTGCTTGTAACAGTGAACAACAACGGAATTTCACCGCCCGCCAGAAAAGTAGCTTTCTGTCCCGAAAGGGTCGTCAAACTTGGCGACGCAAGAGTTGTCACGAAACCTTCCGTCTCACCAATGTCAAGCTGGCTGAGAATGTTCAAACCGAGCAACCGTCCACCTAGGTTCGCGGTTGTGCCACCGGCAATGCTCAAAGCAGGCGTCGCTGAGCTGCCACCTCCCTGATCAATGCGGAAGGTCGTTCCACCGGGAATTGGTGCGCTGTTATTCGACTGCCAATTGACACCAAAATTTTTGCTAAAGCTGCGGCGGACTTCCGCGATGCGGACCTGCAAGGTCACTTGTAACGGTGTTGCGGTCCGCAGACGGTTGATCACCACGACCTTTAATTGTGCCGCTGGATCGCTCACATTAACCCCGGGGTTTAGATAGCCGCGGGTCAGCGCTTCTGCGTCAGCGACATCAAGCGGGCTTTTCACCGTGCCAGTAAGCACGGCGATCTGCCCGGAAAGTGTGGCCTTGATGTCCGAATCGGGAAATGCCAGTTTGAGCATTGAATCAACCGAACCATAGTTTGGCGAGACACGAACGTTGGTGGAATAGACCACTTGACCGGTCTTGGTTGTGGCATAGACCGAAGCCTCGCCGTCATCCTTGCCGAACAGGTAAAGCTGCGTCGGTGACTGGATTTGCACATCGGCAACCGTCGGATTTGACACGAACACGTCAACGACTGGGGCCGGAAGTGTGATCAGCTGACCGCGCCCTTTTGACAGATAAAGGTCACCAGCAGGGCGCTGGATTCCAGCCATGACTGGCCGGGCTTTCACGACTTTGACGACCTTTGCGCGCGCCTTTTTGCGAGGGGCGGCATCGGCAGCGACGGATCCGAAGATCATGGCCGCGCCGAGGGCCAGCGCGATGGGACGCGCGAGGATCATTGACTTGGACTGCATGTTATTTGCCCCCAAACGGAACTTCAGTGACGGTATTTCCACGCGCGACGCGGACAATCGGAATATTTGTTGCAACAACCACATCACCCTTTGTTGCGGTCATAGCGACAGCAGTCCCGAGGCGATTGAGGTTCGATGTTGTAGAAGGCGCAACAAGCGGCACAGTGCGACGCTGAAAGCGCGATACATCGGCACCGGTGACATAGCTGGTGCTGTCCGTTGGCCGCGATGCAATTGCCGCAATGGCAGCTTTGTCATTCACGGGATCAAGACCCTTGGGTATCGCGACGTCTCCGGCAGCAATGGCGCGGTCAAGATCGGCCGCATTGTCGGCAATCGAACGAAGGCTGAGCGAAAGCTGGCCAAAGGTCTGCGCCACAGCAATTTTTTCGGCGATGCGCGGCGTGACTTCGAGTGTAATCGTCGCGAAGGTCATGACGGTTTTGTTGCCCTTGTCGTCCACCGGCTGCGTTGAACGCTGGTCCGTGGCAAGGACGCGCAAGTTGCGAACGATGGTTTCCACCGTCTTTAACGGTGGACCGTCGCCGGTCACTGTCTGTGTAAGCATCAAATCGATGTGGTCACCCGGAAAAGCGAAACCGGCAACACCAGCGGCCTGACCGTTCACCTGTATGGTAACTGCGCGCATGCCCGCACCAAGAGCGGCGGCGAGGAAGCCACGATCACCGGGTTCGACAAGCGACCCCTGCGTAATAGGCTGACCGGCCGAAATTGTGTTGCGGACAACAGTGCCCGCCAAAGCCTGTGGATCAACCTTACCTTTTAGGTAATAGACGTTCTGGATCAGATCCTTCGGCCACGGCTGATAACGGAAGCTGTCAGGCCCCAATATCGTGCCGACGGGCAGGGCGCGTGTGGCGACAAGCACTTCGGGACCGGTTGGCGCGGGTGCAATGATTTGTGCGACGGCCGCCGGTGCGGATTGGCTAAACATGCTTCTGGCCATCACAGCCGTAACAGCTGCGATAACAAGCGCTCCAACGAGCAGGGCAATCTTTTTAGGCTCCATGACGTAAAAGCGCCTCCCAAGCGCAAGTCTTTGCGTTCCCCATCGTTATGGCGGGGCAGTGGTTAAGATATCGTTTGGAAGATGATCCAAAGTCCGGCGGCGGAAATTGCGATGCCGTAAGGAATTTCGGGCTGCCCCGGTTTCTTTGTAAAACGGTGGTGACCAAGCATCGCCAGCGTGAGCAGCCCGCCGAGGATCGACATGATGAGTAGCAGGTTAAGCATCGCGCCAAGGGGAAACCAAAGCCCGAGCGCAGCAATGAGCTTCACATCGCCCCCGCCCATCGCGTTAATAGCAAAGAAAATCAGAAAAAGCAGGAACAAGCTGACTGCGAGGATTAGCTGAATTCCGATGTCGGGCCACAAGTCATACCCCTGCACCCACCAGAGGAGCGGTGCGGCGAGAGCTATTGCTCCCGTCAGCCAGTTCTCGATCAATCGCCGCCGCCAGTCTCCGACCGCCGCCAGAACGAGCGCCACCGCGAGGAGGGCAAGCAAGACCCGAGTGTAGAATATGGTTTCCATGATTTTAAGCTCTAGACGCGGAGCCTTGCTAAAACGTAACCACGCAGTCGATGACTTTTGACCGACGCGCTTTTCCCGCCAATACCACAATCTCCATGACGGCCGCGCGCGATGGCTGGCCGTTGCGGACCTATGTGCAGCCCGCCGCTGGCAAGGCGCGGGGTTCGATCCTGTGGCTGGGCGGGCGCGGGGACATCATCGAGAAATATATCGAGACGCTTGATGGCTGGTCACGCGAAGGGTGGAGCATCACGAGTTTCGACTGGCGCGGGCAGGGTGGATCGGGCCGTGTCGGCGGCAATCCGAATGTCGGCCATATCGATAATTACGGGACGTGGATCGATGACCTATCCGAGTTCTACGCAGCTTGGGCAGCGCGTCAACCGGGGCCGCATGTCGTGATGGGCCATTCGATGGGCGGGCATTTGTTGCTGCGCGCGCTTGCCGAAAAACAGATTGCGCCTGATCGGGTGGTTCTGGTTGCGCCGATGCTTGGGTTCGAAACAGGGATTGTTCCATTTCCAGTTGCGTTCTGGGTGGCGCGGGTAATGGCACAGATAAAGAACGATATGCGACCGGCATGGCGGCATAATGAAAAACCATCACCGCCAAAGGCATCCCGGCGCGCCTACCTGTCGCATGACAATGACCGTTATGATGATGAGTTGTGGTGGAAAAAAAAGGACCCGTCACTTGCGTTGGGGCCGCCGAGCTGGCGCTGGCTTGCGTGCGCTTATTCGTCGATCGCAGGGCTGAACCGCGCGGGAGCGGTCGAGCATGTGACAATTCCGGTATTGATACTGTGCGCAGAGCAAGATCAGCTGGTCAGTGCAAGGGCGATCCACAAGTTCGCCGTGCGGCTACCCAACGCAACGCTTGTCGTATTTGGCGACGATACTGCGCACGAAATATTGCGTGAGGCCGATGGTCCGCGTAATCGGGCATTGTCAGCAATTGGCGAGTTTTTAGAATGATTTATGATTTTGCAGTGATAGGTGGCGGGATTGCAGGGGCAAGTGTAGCGGCCGAACTTGTGCCTCATGCATCGGTTGTATTGCTCGA
>JAYTWA010000307.1:0-4368 GCA_043743675.1 Sphingomonadales bacterium | reverse complement strand
GCCCGGATCGCTCAGGCTTTCTAAACACGATTAGGTATTGAAACGGGGAGGTGCGGCAACGCGCCTCCCTTTTTCTTTGCGCCTAACGGACTGTCATGCCCGTCCAGCGTGCAATAAATGCCCATTCGTCGGAGGCGCTTTCGATAATCTTGTCGGTTGGTTTGCCCGCGCCATGTCCTGCGCGTGTTTCAATGCGAATGATGTGCGGCTTGGGGCCAAGTTTCGCTGCCTGAAGTGCTGCTGTATATTTGAAGCTGTGGCCGGGCACCACGCGGTCATCGGTATCCGCCGTTGTCACCAATATCGCCGGATAATCTGTCCCGCTGTGAATATTATGATACGGCGAATAGGCGCGCAGCAATCGCCAGTCAGCCTCAACCGACGGACTGCCATAATCATCAACCCAGTAACGCCCCGCCGTGAACTGGTCGAACCGCAGCATGTCCATGACGCCGACCGCCGGGAGGGCCGCGGCAAACAGGTCTGGCCGCTGGTTCACCACCGCACCAACCAGCAAGCCCCCATTTGATCCGCCCTGAATGGCCAGCTTGTCTTTCGACGTAACGCCATCGGCTATCAGCCGTTCGCCCGCCGATATGAAATCATCGAACACATTCTGCTTGCGTGCCAACCGCCCCGCATCATGCCAGTCCTTGCCATATTCACCACCACCGCGCAGGTTTGCCACCGCAAGCACCCCGCCCTGTTCCAGCCACGCGATCCGCGTCGCTGAAAACCCCGGGGTCAGCGAAACGTTGAACCCGCCATACCCATATAGCAGCGTCGGGGCCGGCCCTCTGGCCAAGTCTTTTCGCTTCACGATGAACATCGGAATCGATGTGCCATCCTTCGACGGATAGAATATCTGATCGGTCACATAATCCGCTGGATTAAAGGCAACCTTCGGTGTGAAAAACGGCGCGCTCCGATTGCTATCGGTATTGAAGCTATAAATCGTCGGCGGCGTCGCAAAGCTTGAGAAACTGTAGAATGTCTCGCCCTCGCCATAGCGGCCACCAAAGCCCGCTGCGGTGCCGATGCCCGGCAAGTCGATCGTGCCAACCGGTCGCCCGTCGAGTGTGAACCGTTCCGCTTGCGACTTCGCATCGCCCAGATACGCAACGATCAGATGCATGCCGACCATCGATGCACCAACCAGCGTATCCTTGTCCTCGCGAACGATCTCGATTGGTTTTGCCGCGCTCTTACCAACGTCGATCCGAACAATCCGGCCCTTCGGCGCGTCCTTATCGGTGCGGAACCACAGCCGGTCACCAATGGCCCCAACCAGCTGCCAGTCATTATCGATGCCCGGGATAAGCGCGCGGGGCTTTGCTCCCGCTTTATCAAGCGCGACCAGCGTCACGGCATTGCGCGGATCTGTCCCTGATGATGAACTGATGACCAGCCATCGGCCGTCATCGGTGACTTCGGCGCTATGGTTCAACTTGGGCTGTGCGGGGGTCGCATGGATTTGCACATCCGCCGATTGCGCTGTGCCAACCGCGTGGAACCATATGCTCTGGTTCAGATTCAACGATTGAAACGCCGCGCCTTCTTTGGGTTCGGGGAAACGCGAATAGAAAAAACCGCTGTCGTCGCGCTTCCACGACAGGCGCGAGAATTTGACCCAGCGGACCGCGTCATCAAGCATCTTGCCGGTCTCAACATCAATCAGTTTGACCGTCCGCCAATCCGTTCCACCGTCCTGCACTGCATAGGCAAGTGTGCGCCCGTCATCCGAGGGCAGCCATTCAGCAAGCGCTGTCGCGCCATCCTTTGCCCACAGGTTCGGATCAATCAGCAATCGTTCGTCAGCACCCTCGCGCACCCAAAGCGTTGACTGGTTCTGAAGCCCCGTATTCCTCGAATAGAAATAACGAGTGCCCGCCTTTTGCGGGACGCCCATCCGCTCGAACGCAAAAAGCTCGCGCAGCCGTTTTTCAAAGACATCGCGCCCCGGCAATTTAGCAAGATAGGTTTCGCTAACCGCATTTTGCGCGGTAACCCAATCACGCACCTTTGCGTCATTGCGGACATCGGCCTCAAGCCAACGATAAGGATCGGCAACGCGCTGACCAAAAGGGGTATCAACGACGTCAACGGTCGCGGTCTTCGGGTAATCCAACGGTGCCTCCGCTTGCAGCGCGGCAGGCAGCAGGAATGCCACGGTGAAAAGCCCCGGTATAAACCGGAGCGTGCTCATCAGGCCGCTTCGTCCATATCGTCATCGCCCATGACCGGGCCTGAGTCCTTGCCCTTGGCGTCAACATCGCGGTCGATGAATTCGATAATTGCCATCGATGCAGCATCGGACATACGGATACCTGCCTTAACGACGCGGCAATAACCACCGGCGCGATCCGCATAACGCGGGGCGAGAACGTCAAACAATTTGATCAGCTGCGTATCGTCAAGCAGCCGTGCATGCGCAAGACGACGGTTCGAAAGACCGCCCTTCTTCGCCAGCGTTATCAGCTTTTCAGTGTAAGGGCGCAATTCCTTCGCCTTGGCCAGCGTCGTCGTGATTTGCTCATGCTTGATAAGCGCGGCGGCCATATTGCGGAACAGTGCAGTGCGATGCGATGAGGTGCGTTGAAGCTTACGTCCGGCATTACGATGACGCATGATAATTTCCTTCGTTCGTCAGGGGGCCGTATCAGGAACCCCAAGGCTGGCGGTGAAACGGGGCACCGCCCAAACCCCAAAGTTCAGTCCAAAGAGGACTCAACCCATAAGTTCTGCTTCGAGCTTCTTTGCCATGTCTTCGATGTTCTCGGGCGGCCATCCGGGAATGTCCATACCAAGGCGCAGGCCCATGCTCGACAGCACTTCCTTGATTTCATTCAAGGATTTGCGACCGAAGTTTGGCGTGCGTAGCATTTCAGCTTCGGACTTGCCGACCAGATCACCGATGTAGATGATATTGTCGTTCTTGAGGCAGTTCGCCGAACGCACCGACAATTCCAACTCGTCAACCTTCTTGAGAAGATAGCGGTTGAGCTGGTTCGCATCACTTTCAATTTCATGGGCGTGTGATGACGGCGCAGCCATGCCGACCATTGGCGACGAAGCCACCATCGAATCATCAAAGCTGACGAACAGGCTGAGCTGATCCTGAAGAATGCGCGCCGCATAAGCGATGGCGTCTTCGGGTGTCACCGTACCATCAGTTTCGATGCTCAGCGACAGCTTGTCATAATCAAGCTCTTGCCCGACACGCGTGTTCTCTACCTTGTAAGCAACCTGGCGCACTGGCGAATAGAGCGCATCAACGGGCACAAGGCCAATCGGCGCATCTGCTGGGCGGTTGGCCGCGCTGGCGACATAGCCCTTACCAACATCGGCAGTCAGTTCCATGTTGAACGTCGCGCCTTCGTCGAGGTGACAAATCACGAGATCCGGGTTCATCACTTCAATGTCACCCGAAACGGCAATCATGCCGGCGGTAACTTCAGCAGGACCAGTGGCCGACAGCTGAAGGCGCTTTGGTCCTTCGCCCTGCATGCGCAGCGCAATCTGCTTTACATTCAGGACGATGTCAGTGACATCCTCACGAACACCCGCCAGCGACGAGAATTCGTGCAGCACGTTTTCAATCTTGATCGACGTGACTGCCGCACCCTGCAACGAGGAAAGCAGCACACGACGCAACGCGTTGCCTAGCGTCAGGCCAAAGCCACGCTCGAGGGGTTCGGCGATGAATGTCGCCTTTCGTTTGGTATCACCACCAGCCTTCTTTTCGAGGGCGGTAGGCTTTTTAAGTTCCTGCCAGTTCTTGGAATTCACTGCCACGATAGTCCCCTTGGGGTTGGGCCGCCGCTGGATATTTTTGGCGTCAGCGGTTGGGCCAGGTATTCTTCAAAATTCGAAAACGTTGCGTGTCGTAAGGTTAGACGCGGCGACGTTTCGACGGACGGACGCCATTATGCGGGATCGACGTCACATCGCGGATTGATGTGATGTTAAAGCCAACGGCTTGCAAAGCACGAAGCGCTGATTCACGCCCCGAACCCGGACCCTTCACTTCAACCTCGAGGGTGCGCACGCCATGTTCAGCAGCCTTTTTGCCCGCATCTTCGGCGCATACCTGAGCGGCATAAGGTGTCGATTTACGCGACCCCTTGAAACCCATCATGCCTGCCGATGACCAGCTGATCGTGTTGCCCTGAGCATCTGTGATCGTGATCATGGTGTTGTTGAAACTGGCGTTCACATGCGCGACGCCGTTGGTGATATTTTTGCGTTCGCGCTTTTTAATGCGCTGGGGTTCGCGTGCCATATTATTGCTATCCTATTTGAAAGCGAAGCTAAGAGCCTCAGCTTACTTCTTTTTACCGGCGATTGGCTTGGCCTTGCCCTTGCGAG
>JAYTWA010000306.1:0-8265 GCA_043743675.1 Sphingomonadales bacterium | reverse complement strand
GCTCGCACGGCGATTTTCAATCGTTTCCACAGCGACCGTCCCGATAGCACTCAATTCGGCAAGCATTCGGGCCTTGGCCTCGCCATCGCCAAAACGATTGTTGAAGGACATAATGGCAGTATCGAAGTGACCGACAGCGACTCGGGATCGGGCGGTGCCCGCTTCACTGTGTCGTTGCCCTTGCACAGAGGATCGCCATGACTGTCCTATCATCCGAAACGCTTCATGCGTCGTGCATATCGATCAATGAACGAGCCGTCCTGATCGAGGGGCCTTCGGGGTCGGGGAAATCGGACCTTGCACTTCGGTTGATTGATCGTGGCGGTATCCTTGTCAGTGATGATTATACGATTGTCCGGCGCATCGCGGGCAAGCTGACGGCAAGCGCTCCCCCCAATATCACCGGACTGATCGAAGTGCGCGGGGTTGGCCTCGTCGCCATGCCGTTTGAAAGCGATATTCCGGTCGCATTGATTGTCACCATATCAGGCACGGTGGACCGCTTGCCCGACGAGGCGAGTGTTCGCACCATCGCTGGTGTCGCAGTTCCAGCGGGCATGATTGCGCCACTCGAAGCCTCAGCGCCAATAAAAGTCGAATTGATGCTCAAAGCGCGCGGACTTTCATGAAACGATCACGGCCCAACCGTATCCTGCTCGTTACAGGCATGTCTGGCGCGGGCAAATCAACCGCGCTTAAATCGCTTGAGGATATGGGTTGGGAAACTGTCGATAACCTTCCCCTGCTGTTGCTCGACCGGTTGCTCGGCACCAAACTTCCCGAAGGGGCGAGCGATGACCGACCGCTTGCTGTTGGCATCGACAGCCGTACACGCGGGTTCGATGCGGCCGCTATTGTTGACCGGATCAAGGCGCTGCGTGAGCGTGGCGACGACATATCGACTTTCTTCCTCGATTGCGGGGGCAGTGAACTCGAGCGGCGCTATTCCGAAACCCGCCGGCGCCACCCGCTTGCGCTTGATCGTCCCGCCACGGATGGCATTGCCCGTGAGCGCGAATTACTTAGCCCGCTGCGCCGCTGGGCCGATCACGTCATTGATACGACGAGTTCAACGAGCAACGATCTCCGGCTCGAAATGCGGACGCGGTTCGGCGAGCGGCTGTCATCCGCGCCGACCTTGTCAGTCATGTCGTTTGGTTTTGCACGCGGCATTCCCCGCAATGCCGATCTTGTGTTCGACATGCGATTTCTGCGTAATCCACATTGGAATGACAACTTGCGCCCTATGAGTGGTCTCGATCAACCTGTTGCCAATTATATCGCTGATGACCCGGCTTACGCAGAAGCTGTCTCGCGGATTGAAGACCTGCTTGTCCTCCTTCTTCCGCGTTACGAGGCCGAAGGCAAAGCGTATGTAACCATTGCCTTTGGATGCACTGGCGGTCGCCACCGCAGCGTGCATGTCACCGAACGCGTCGGAGAACGGTTGCGCCGCGCAGGATTTTCGCCCACGGTTTCGCACCGCGATCTGGCGAGCCGTCCTGACGACTCGACGGAAGGATCGCGAACTGACGGACGCAGGGCAACAAAGACAATGGAGTCGCAATGATCGGGCTGGTGCTGGTGACGCATGGACGGCTCGCCACTGAATTTGTTGTCGCAATGGAGCATGTGGTTGGACCGCAGCGAGCAATTTCGCCGATTTGCATAGGTCCCGACGATGACATGGAGTCGCGGCGCGCTGAAATTGCCAACGCGATCGTCGAAGTTGACAGCGGGCGCGGCGTGATCGTGCTGACGGATTTGTTCGGGGGAACTCCGTCGAATCTCGCTATTTCACTCATGAAGCCCGGCAAGGTCGAAGTGATCGCCGGGATTAACCTCCCGATGCTGATCCGTCTCGAAGGGGCACGACGAACCATGAATGTCGGGGATGCTGTCGCGGCGGCGCGTGAGGCAGGTCGCAAATATATTTCGGTCGCGTCTGAAGTGCTCGGCGAGCAAGCCGCTTGATCGAAAAAACTGTCCTTATTACGAACCGCCGAGGGCTTCACGCGCGCGCCAGCGCCAAGTTTGTGACAATGGCCAGCAGCCTGCCTGCTAAAGTCGAAGTCGAAAAGGACGGATCAAGCGTCGTTGGGACATCGATCATGGGCCTCATGATGCTCGGCGCTGCAATTGGCGATCACATCACAATTCGTGCAGATGGCGATGGCGCTGAACAATCGGTGACGGCATTGGCGGCATTGGTTGAGGCCAAGTTCGGGGAAGACTGATGCCCCGCCTTATTACTGGTTTTTCCAATCCGCTTGTCAAACAAGTCCGCGCGCTTCGTGACAAGAAATATCGCCGCATGGAAAAAATGTTCCTTGCCGAAGGGCTTCGCATCCTGACCGAAGCGCTCGACGCGGGTGTTGCGCCCGAAATGCTCTGGTATGCGCCCGAAAGCGAAGACCATCCGCTCGTCCAGCGCCTTATCGCGGCGACTAAGGAAAAGCGTGGTGATGTCTTAGTCACCAGTCCTGACATTCTGTCCAAATTGTCGGGCAAGGACAATCCAGGCAGCGTTATCGGCGTTTATCGCGAACATCCGTCAACGCTTGATGATCTGGACCGAAGCGGTGCCGACATCTGGATTGTTGCCGAACGCCTCCGTGATCCGGGCAATCTCGGCACAATATTGCGCACGGGCGATGCCGTTGGCGCGGGCGGGCTGATCCTGATCGACGATTGTACCGACCCCTTTTCAGTCGAGGCCGTTCGGGCAAGCATGGGCGCAATCTTTACGCAAAAAATTGTCCAATGCCCGTGGGACGAATTTCTTCCGTGGCTGCGCGCCGGTTCCGGTCAACTGGTCGGCACAAGCCTCAATACCGAAACCGATTATCAGACGCCCGCTTACGAAAAGCCCGTGTTCCTGATGGTCGGCAACGAAGCGCAAGGGCTTCCTGCGGCATACGAGGCCGAATGCGACATGCTCGTCAAAATGCCGATGCGCGGTAAAGCGGACAGCCTGAATGCTGCCGTAGCAACAGCGGTTATGGCGTATGAAGTTCTCAATCAGCACCGGCGCAACTGAGCCTTTCACTCGACAAGCGAACATGGCACGATGACATATGCGCGAAAAGGAACTGCGCCTTGCGCTGGTCTGCTACGGCGGCATCAGCCTGGCGGTATACATGCACGGGATCACCAAGGAAGTGTGGCACCTCGCCCGCGCGTCGCGCGCCTTCCATGATGGTGCAGACGCGAACAGCCCGAGTCAGGCAATTTATGTCGGATTACTAAAAGAAATCGAGGCGCTAAGCGGTCTCAAACTGCGCATTCTTGCCGATATTGTTGCAGGCGCATCCGCAGGTGGGATCAACGGGATATTTCTGTCACAGGCAATTGCGACGGGCCAGTCGCTCGATCCGCTTACCGATTTGTGGCTCGAGGATGCGGATGTTGACCGCCTTGTTGATCAACAAGCGAAGATGGCAACGCGCTTTTCGAAGATATGGGCGACCCCGCTCGTCTGGGCATTTGCCAATCAGCAGGGCGCAGATTGGGACGATGGTCTCGACCCCGACACGCGCGGCGAAATCCACGATAAACTAACACGCTTCATACGTGGGCGCTGGTTCGAACCGCCCTTTGGCGGCGAAGTATTCAGCCGTTTGCTGATCCGGGCGTTCGATGCCATGGCCGCATTGCCCGTGGGGCCACGATTATTACCCGATGAACAGCCGCTCGACCTGTTCGTGACAGTCACCGATTTTCGCGGTCATCCCGAAATGCTCCGGTTAAACTCACCACCAGAAATCAACGAGACCGAACATCGTCTGACATTCAATTTCCGCGATGCACCGGGCGATCCCGCAACATTGGGCGATGCGCATGATCTGGTCTTTGCCGCACGCGCGACGGCCAGTTTTCCCGGCGCATTTCCGCCATTCACGGCCGCCGAACTTGATCGCGTCATTGAAGAAGACAAACGCACATGGCCCAGTCGTGAAGAATTTCTGTCGCGCGTTTTACCCGGTCGAGAGACTACGATCCTTATCGATGGGTCAGTGCTCGCCAATGCGCCGTTCCGCCCCGCCATCGATGCGCTAAACAGCCGCCCCGCGCGCCGCGAAGTTGATCGCCGTTTCGTCTATATCGATCCTAAACCGGGTATTCACAGCGTGAAGATAAATCGCGGCACATCAACCGAAGTGCCGGGTTTTTTCACGACGATCTTTGGCGCTTTGTCGGACATTCCACGCGAACAACCGATCCGCGACAATCTTGACGCCATCGCCAGCCGTTCGGACCGCATCCGCCGGTCGCGCCGCATCATCGAAGCCATCCGCCCCGAAATCGAAACGGCGGTCGGTCAACTTTTTGGCTACACATTTTTCCTGACCAATCCCAATCCCGCACGCCTCGCCAAATGGCGCGCAATTGCCGAAGACCGCTCGGCACAAAATTCAGGGCATGCCTGGTCGGCCTACCTTCGCCTCCGTGTCGAAAATGCGGGCGGCAATGAAGGCGATGGTTCGGCATATCTGCACACGCATGACATCGCCTATCGAACACGGCGACTACGTTTCCTGTCGCGGCAGTTGGCAACATTAGCTGAAGCACAACCCGATGCCGATTATGAGCCAATCCGTGTCGCTGTCTTTGGACAGTTAGCCAAATTATTCGAAATGCAGAACAGCAGCGTGGATTTGCCGCGCTTCGATAGCAATACCGATGCCGCATTTGCCCAAGCGATAGGCGCATGCCCCCGCACCGAACGCCGCGCGCCATTGCTCGCCTACCTCGGCTTTCCTTTTTATGATGTTGCGACTTATGCTTTGTTACAAGGCGAAGGTCTCGACGAGTTTGACACGATCAAGGTTGACCGCATTTCGCCCGATGAAGCGCAGTCAATTCGCAAAGGCGGCGCGCGCGCCACGTTAAAGGGCATACAGTTTAATAGTTTCGGCGCTTTTTTTAGCCGAGCATACCGCGAGAATGATTATCTCTGGGGTCGCCTTCATGGGGCCGAGCGCCTTATAGACATCACATTGTCCACGCTCCCCGCTGACATCGTAATCGCTTCGGCACGGATCGCGGCGACCAAACGGGCTATTTTCAATGCCATTCTTGATGAAGAAGTATTGCGTTGTGCCGCGATTACACCGCTTATTCTGCAGTTGCGCCTTGAAGTTGCCGCGATGACGGGCATAGACTGACGCAAACACGAAAGGTCGATCCCATGCAATTCCTGCGCACTGTTTTCTGGGTCGTACTCGCAGTCGTTGGCGTCATTTTCTCATTCAACAACTGGCAGATTGTTAGCATCAAGCTGTGGGGTGACATCATCGTCGATACACCACTGCCGATCTTGCTATTTGTCGTTTTCATGCTTGGTTTGTTGCCGACACTGCTCTTGCACCGTGCCACACGATGGAGCCTCAACCGCAAACTCGACGCCGCCAATCGCAACTTGACCGAAACCCGTGCCGTCGCTGAACCAGCGCGCATTATCGACCCCGTCCCGCCGGCCATGCTATGACCAGTCCGATTTGGGTTGCCATCGACACGCCTGATCTCGAGCGCGCGCAATTGATTGCCAAACGTGTTGCCAAGCATGTCGGCGGGATCAAGTTGGGTCTGGAGTTCTTCGCCGCCAATGGTCGCAGCGGCGTGCATGAGATGGCAAAGCTGCATTTGCCGATTTTCCTCGACCTTAAACTGCATGACATTCCCAACACGGTGGCGAAAGCCGTGCAAGCGCTGCGCCCGCTCGACCCGGCGATTTTGACAGTTCACGCGGCTGGCGGCCGCGCGATGATGGAGGATGCCAAAGCTGCGGCTCCCACTGGGACCAAAGTCGTCGCTGTCACTGTCCTCACCAGCCTCGACGAAATCGATCTTGCCGCGGCAGGCGTGAGCGGCAGCCCGCATGATCAAGTCATGCGCCTCACAGCAGCCGCGCGCGAAGCAGGTCTCGATGGCGTGGTTTGTTCAGGTAATGAAGTAAAAGCGGCCCATAAATTATGGCCCAGTGGTTTTTTTGTTGTCCCCGGCGTGCGTCCTGCGAATGGCGATGCGAGCGATCAGAAGCGCGTCGTTACCCCGCGTCAAGCGCTCGATAATGGTGCTTCGATCTGGGTGGTCGGGCGTCCGATCACGCAGGCTGAGGACCCAGACAGCGCCGTCAGAGCGATTGAAGCGACGCTCTAACCCATGCCTATACAAGTCAAAATCTGCGGGCTTTCGACGCCCGAAACGCTTGATGCCGCGCTCATGGGCGGGACGAGTCATGTTGGCTTTGTGTTTTTCTCAAAAAGCCCGCGCAATGTCTCGCTCGATCAGGCGGCAGCACTTGCCGCGCAGGTGCCGCGCAACGTCAAGTCGGTTGGGCTGTTCGTCGATCCGACGCCCGAAGACATTGACCGGGTCCGTGCGCAGGTGCGGCTTGATGTTATCCAGCTTCACG
The DNA here is from genome assembly GCA_043743675.1 of Sphingomonadales bacterium. Lineage (GTDB taxonomy): Bacteria > Pseudomonadota > Alphaproteobacteria > Sphingomonadales > Sphingomonadaceae > Sphingomonas_O. The sequence goes on along the minus strand of JAYTWA010000306.1, from coordinate 1,847 downwards.
GTGACGAACATCCTGCGCTTGTATCGCGTGTGCGAATGACGAGCGGGCTAGAAGTCTGGAAAGCAGTTCCGGTGCGCACTGCCAAAGACCTGAACATCGCATCAAAATATCGCGGGGCTGCGAACCTGATCCTTTATGATGCGAAACCGCCCGAGGGGGCTGATTTGCCCGGTGGCAATGGCTTGCGGTTCGATTGGGAATTGTTGCGCGGGCATGCCCATCCACTGCCGTGGGCGCTGTCCGGCGGCCTAGATGCGAAAAACATTGCCGAAGCGGTGCGAATAACCGGCGCGCCTTTGCTCGATGTCTCATCCGGCGTTGAGTCAGCCCCTGGTGTGAAGGATGTGGACAAGATTGCTGCATTCCTTAAAGCCGCATCGACGTTATGACTTTAGTAAATTCACTCAAAAACCAACCCGACGACCGCGGGCATTTCGGCCAGTTTGGCGGGCGTTATGTCGCCGAAACGCTAATGCCGCTGATCCTCGACCTTGATCGTGAATATCGCGCGGCGAAAGCTGATCCGGCGTTCAAGGCGCAGTTCGACGATCTGCTCGAACATTATGTCGGTCGCCCCAGCCCAATGTATTATGCCGAACGGCTGACCGCACACCTCGGCGGGGCCAAGATTTACTTCAAGCGCGACGAATTGAATCACACCGGCGCGCACAAGATCAATAATTGCATTGGGCAAATCCTGCTCGCGATGCGGATGGGCAAGACGCGGATCATTGCGGAGACTGGCGCGGGGCAGCATGGCGTTGCGACGGCCACTGTTGCCGCGCGTTTTGGTCTGCCCTGCACGATCTTCATGGGCGCGCGCGATGTTGAGCGGCAGTCACCGAACGTCTTCCGGATGAAGCTGCTCGGCGCTGAAGTCGTGCCCGTGACCAGCGGCGCGCAGACGCTGAAAGATGCGATGAATGAAGCGCTGCGTGACTGGGTCGCGAACGTTCACGACACATTCTACATCATCGGCACGGCAGCGGGGCCGCACCCCTATCCCGAACTCGTCCGCGATTTTCAGAGCGTGATCGGCAAGGAAGCGCGCGCCCAAATCCTGTCGCGCGAAGGCCGCCTGCCCGATCTACTCGTCGCGTGCATCGGCGGCGGATCGAATGCGCTCGGGCTATTTCACCCGTTTCTGGACGACACAGATGTGGCGATGCTCGGCGTCGAAGCGGGCGGATATGGCCTCGACAAAGAACATGCCGCCTCTTTGATGGGCGGTCGCCCAGGCATCCTCCACGGCAACAAGACGTTCCTGTTGCAAGACGACGACGGCCAGATCACTGAAGGCCATTCGATCAGTGCAGGCCTCGATTATCCGGGCATCGGGCCCGAACACAGCTGGCTGCACGACATCGGCCGCGTGGAATATACCAGCATCACCGACGACGAAGCGCTGGAGGCATTCCAGCTGATGTGCCGCATCGAAGGAATCATTCCTGCGCTTGAACCCAGCCACGCGATTGCCGCCGTCATGAAACGCGCACCCCAGATGGCGAAGGATCAGATCATCGTCGTCAATCTGTGCGGGCGGGGCGACAAGGACATCTTTACCGTGGCCGATGCTCTGGGGGTGAAGTTGTGAAAGCCTTTGCGGCAAAGGACTTCGTTGCAGACCGCGCATGGGGCAGTGAGTTGCTAAGTGATTTTGGTGACGTCACAGTCCGCCTTCACTGGACCGACCAGCCGTATCGCTGGCACACCAACGACGGACGCGAGACCTTCGTCGTTCTCGATGGTGAAGTCGATACGGCTGGTCGGTCCAGTGAAGGCGGACTGTGACGTCACCAAAATCACTTAGCAACTCACTGCCCCATGCGCGGTCTGCAACGAAGTCC
>JAYTWA010000305.1:0-3294 GCA_043743675.1 Sphingomonadales bacterium | reverse complement strand
TCCTTCCTCGAAGAAAATACCGAGAAGCTGTCAGGCAACACCATTAACGGCGTCGTGCCAACCTACGCGACAATTTCCGACTTCTCCTATCCCGGCGCTCGTCCACTGTTCATCTATGTGAAGAGCGCACATCTGAAAGCGATTAAGGGGTTGAAGGAGTTTGTCGGTGAATTTGCCTCCGCATGGGGGCCCGATGGTTATCTTAAGAAACGTGGCATGGTGATCGCGCCTGCTGATGTTCGCATCGCTTCTGACTTACAAGCTAAGGAAATGAAGCCGCTCGATCCGGCAACACTGAAGTAAATTCGGAGCGTTCGGCGTGTCGCTGACCACTTCGATCCTGCTGATCCTTGGATTGGGCGTAATCGCCTGGTTCTTGGGACGGGCAAAAGCAATTGGTTTTGTGACCAACGGGGGCGCGGCATCAACGCGCCCCCATTCGCTACCCGGCTATCACGGCTGGTTTGTCGCTGTGGCAGCAATCCTGCCCGCTTTGCTATTTGCGACTGTCTGGGCAGGCGTCACACCATCGCTTGTCATGCAGCGGGTTACGATTAGCGAGGGCGCGCAAAGCCTGCCGGCCGAACCCATGGAACGCGCCGCGATCCTAGACGAGGCACGCGGCCTGGCGACGGGGCAGCTCGAAAGCGCTTTCAATCCTCAGGCCGAAGCCTTGGCCCCTGTCTTCCGCGAGGCACATCGGAATTTCTCGTTTATTGGGGTCGCGCTGTCGCTGGCGCTGGCGCTGGCGTTCGGCGCTTATGCCTACACGCGGATCCAGCATGACTTTCGCGCACGAACCCGTGTTGAACGAGTCATCATGGTCACGCTCTTGCTGGCGTCGCTGATTGCCGTTCTGACGACCGCTGGGATCGTCGCCTCGCTGGTGTTTGAAAGTTTCCGTTTCTTCTCGCTCGTTAACCCCATCGATTTTCTGTTCAACACCCGCTGGAGCTTGCAAGCCGCAGCGGGCGGCGACGTCAAAGCGCTTGGCGCGGTTCCATTATTCTGGGGCACGATCTTCATCGGCGCGATCATCGCCATGGTCGTCGCCATCCCTATCGGCTTGATGAGCGCGATCTACCTCACGCAATACGCCCGACCGACCGTGCGTAAATGGATGAAGCCGCTACTCGAAATTCTCGCGGGCGTGCCCACCGTCGTCTACGGTTATTTCGCCGCCCTGACGGTTGCCCCTGCTGTCCGCCAGTTTGCGACCGCGCTTGGCATACCCGGCGCAAGTTCGGAAAGCGCGCTTGCTGCGGGGCTTGTCATGGGCATCATGATCATCCCATTTGTGTCCTCAATGGCCGATGACTCCATCGCCGCCGTCCCCCAATCCATGCGCGACGGCAGCTTGGCGATGGGCGCAACGACATCCGAAACCATCCGCAAAGTCATCGTCCCCGCCGCGCTCCCCGGCATTGTTGGTGGCGTATTGCTGGCCGTTAGCCGCGCAATTGGCGAAACGATGATCGTTGTCATGGCGGCGGGCCTTGCCGCAAACCTGACCGCCAATCCGTTCGCCAGCGTCACCACTGTGACCACTCAGATCGTCCAGTTGCTGACCGGCGACAGTGAATTTGACAGCGCCAAGACACTTGCAGCTTTCGCTCTCGGTCTGGTCCTGTTCATCGTCACATTGCTCCTCAATATCGTCGCACTGCGCGTTGTGAAAAAATACCGTGAAGCCTATGACTGAGCCGCTTGCCCGCACCCCGACTGACTGGAAATCTGCCAAAATGCAGGGCCGGATCGCGCGGCGCTATCGTGGCGAGCGTGTCTTCCGCTTGTTCGGCCTTGGCGCGATTCTGTTGTCTGCGGGGTTCCTCGCCTTCCTCCTCATCACCATGATCTCGAACGGCGCGCGCGGCTTTACCCAGACACAGATTGCCGTCCCGTTCGACCTGCAAAAACTGGGCATTGACGCCAATGCGGCGCGCGCCGGCATCGGCCTTGTCGAAGTGCCTGCTATCGCTGCCGATGCTGCCTTCGGTAAAGGTGCTGGTCTTGCCTTGTCACAAAACGGCTGGCTCACGCTGCGTGATGCGATTGCGCGCGACCCATCGATTCTCACCCGCCCAACGACGATCAAGATACCCGCCTCATCCGCCATCGCCTTTGCTGAACGGGGCGAAGGATCATCGCAAACGCGCGCCTTGTTCAAAACACTCAACGACAAGGGGGCCGTCAGCACTGCCTTCAACACTCAATTTCTGACCGGCAGCGACGCGACCGACCCGACCCAGGCAGGCATCTGGGGCGCACTCAAAGGGTCACTCCTTACCATGGCGATAACGCTGCTGCTTGCCTTTCCCATCGGCGTATTATCGGCGCTTTACCTGGAAGAATATGCGCCGCGAAACCGATGGACTGACCTTATCGAAGTGTCGATCAACAATCTCGCGGCGGTCCCCTCGATCATCTTCGGACTTCTCGGTCTTGCGGTGTTCCTCGGCATGTGGGGTATGCCGCGTTCCGCACCTTTGATCGGCGGTATGACACTCGCGCTCATGACGATGCCCGTCATTGTCATCGCCGGTCGCAATGCGATCAAAGCTGTTCCGCCTTCGATCCGCGACGCCGCGCTCGGCATTGGCGCTTCCCGCATCCAAGTCGTTTTTCACCACGTCCTGCCGCTTGCTCTGCCCGGCATCCTCACCGGCACGATCATAGGCATGGCGCGCGCGCTGGGTGAGACCGCCCCGCTCCTGATGATCGGGATGCGTGCGTTCGTTGCAACACCTCCTGGTGGCGTGACAGACCCCGCCACTGTCCTCCCCGTCCAGATTTTCCTCTGGTCCGACGAAGTCAGCCGCGGCTTCATCGAAAAGACCAGCGCGGCAATCATCGTCCTGCTTGTGTTCCTGCTCGCGATGAATGCCATCGCAATCTACCTCCGCAATAAATTCGAAACCCGCTGGTGAGTTCAACGATGACCAACAAGATGACGGCCCGCGACGTATCGGTCTGGTACGGCCAGAAACAGGCGATCAAAAGCGTCTCGATTGACGTTGATGCCGAAAATGTGACCGCGTTCATTGGCCCGTCAGGCTGCGGGAAATCGACATTCCTGCGCACCTTCAACCGCATGAACGATACTGTGGCCAGTGCGCGCTTCGAAGGGAAAATCACGCTCGACGGTGAAGATATTTATGCGCCCTCGATGGATGTCGTCCAGCTGCGCGCGCGCGTCGGCATGGTGTTTCAAAAGCCCAACCCCTTCCCCAAGTCGATCTACGAAAATGTTGCTTATGGGCCGCGCATCCATGGCCTCGCTGCTGCCAAAGCCGA
>JAYTWA010000304.1:0-8150 GCA_043743675.1 Sphingomonadales bacterium | reverse complement strand
TGGCCGAATGGCGTGCGCTGGGAGTTTTGCCCGTGGGACGCACGTTGCCTGACACTGCGCTTGCGACACTTCTCGAACCCGACGGCCCCGATGCGACTGCCTATCTTTTGACAGGCAACTACCGCGTCATCCTCGATTATAATTGCTCGAATTTCTATGCACTCGCAGTCGGGCTGCTTGCCGATGCGGTTGCGAGCTGATCCGCTAATCTGCGGCGCTTTATTCGCCGCTTTTCTTGCGACACCGGTTACGGCGTCCGATTATGAAGCGACGGGTCAAGCGAGCTGGTATGGTGACGAGCTGCGCGGACGACCCACTGCCAATGGTGAATCCTTTAATCCAGACGGATTCACGGCTGCGCACCGCACGCTGCCAATGTCATCCTATGTTGAGGTGACAGCGCTCGATACGGGAAAGACGATCCTTGTCCGCGTCAATGATCGCGGCCCTTATCATGGCAACCGTATCATCGACCTGTCGCACGGCGCGGCACGTCAATTGGGTATGGTTGGCAATGGTTCCCGGTTGGTGCGGGTGCGTCGCGTTGATCCTTCCGAAAGCGAAAAACTGGCACTTCGCCGTGGTAATGCGGTGCAAGTTCGGGCCAACATCGGCGGTGCTGATCTTCAACAGTTGCGTGATCGAAACCGCTGGTCTGCCCCTCAATCAGCCGGATTAACGATGCCCGCTGGTGCCGGCCCTTATTATATCCGTGTTGGGACATTTTCAGGGCGAACGCGGGCCGAAGCGATGGCGAGCCGCCTTGGTGCCGGGATTATGGAGGCGGACGGTTTGTATCAAGTGCGCCTCGGCCCCTTTGCCGACGCGAATAAAGTGAAGGCAGCGCTGGCCCCGCTGGCAGCAAAGGGCTATTCGGATGTCCGCATCGTTCGATAATCGCCCAAGGACCATCATGAAGCCCTATTTGCCGACCATCGCCTTCGTGTTTGCCGCTGCCTATCCTGCTGTTGCTGCAGCCCCGCCGTATGACACGACCGCGCCGGTGGCTTACATGGTCGACCTGTCGTCAGGCGCTGTTCTCTATGCAAAGGACGCCGACCGCCGGATGCCACCGGCGTCGATGGCCAAAATGATGACTGTTTATGTCGCATTCGACATGATTAAAAAGGGCGAATTGAAGCTTGACCAGATGATGGACGTTCGCCCTGAAACTTGGGCAAAATGGCATGGCCCTGCCGCAGGTTCGACGATGTTCCTGTCATCGGGTGAGAAAGTATCTGTCGAAAATCTCCTGAAAGGGATTGTGACGCTTTCGGGCAATGATGCATGCATTGTGCTGGCCGAAGGAATTTCGGGCACCGAGGCCACCTTTGTTCAGCGGATGAACGATGCGGCGAAGAAACTCGGCCTCGGCAACAGCCAATTCGGCACGTCGAATGGCTGGCCCGACGAAGGACGAACCTATACAACAGCACACGACCTCGCGATGCTGGCCAAGGCTTCGATTGAGGATCATCCTGACCTTTATAAGCGATTCTACTCGTTAAAAGAATTTACCTGGGGCAAGACGCTGGGCGCGGGCAAAGCGATAACGCAGGCCAATCGTGATCCACTGCTTGGCCGCGTCGCCGGTGCTGACGGATTGAAAACCGGACATACCGACGAAGCTGGCTATGGCTTTACGGGATCAGCCGATCAGAACGGACGACGTCTTGTGATGGTTGTAGCCGGGCTGGACAGCTTTAACGGGCGAATTACCGAATCAGTCAAATTTATGGATTGGGGTTTTAAGGCTTGGTCGGCCAAGCCCTTGTTTGCAAAAGGTAAGCGCGTCGAGACTGCCGATGTGCAACTTGGTGATGCATCGACTGTCGGCCTTGTCGCGCCGCGCAATCTCGCAGTGACTTTGCCTGCGGGCGCGGCGGCAAACATGTCAGTAAAAGTGGTTTATGACGGACCGGTCAAAGCGCCGATTAAAGCGGGGCAGCATATTGCCGATCTTGTCGTGACAACACCAGAAACAGGGCCGCAGACAATGCCGCTGGTTGCCGAAGCCGATGTGGGCGAGGCTGGGTTCTTCGGACGGCTGTGGGCTGGCATGAAGTCCCTCGTCGGGGCGTGACGCAGGGCACGTTCATTACGCTCGAAGGCGGGGAAGGCGTTGGCAAGTCAACACAGGCGACCCGCCTCGCCGATATGTTGCGTGCCAAGGGCCTTGAAGTTGTGGTCACGCGCGAACCCGGCGGGACAGCAGGGGCGGAAGCGATCCGCGGCCTGTTGATGACAGGAAACGAAGATCGGTGGAGCGCGCGGGCCGAGGCATTGTTGTTTGCAGCGGCGCGCGCCGATCATGTCGAGAAAGTCATCCGACCCGCCCTCGAACGTGGCGCGTGGGTCATATGTGACCGGTTCATTGATTCGACGCGCGCGTATCAGGGTGGGGCGGGGGGTATGTCGGATGACGACATTCTTGCGCTGCATCGGGTTGGTAGCGAGGGGTTGATGCCTGACCGGACGCTGCTACTGCAGTTGTCAGTCAATGTATCAGCCGCGCGGGCGTCAGCGCGTACCGAGGGCAATGCGGATCGGTTTGGCGCACGCGGGGCCGACTATCATGATCGGTTGAACGGCGCATTTAGGCAAATGGCGAATGTTGAGACAGCGCGCTTCCGGATCGTTGACGCGTCAGGAAGTGTCGATGCGGTGACAGACCGCTTGTTCGCCGCACTGGACGACCTGCTGTGAACCTTTACGGCCTCGACACCCAAATCGCTGCCTTTCGCGCGGCGATTTCGGGCGAGCGGATGCATCATGCCTGGTTGCTGGCGGGGCCACGCGGCGTGGGGAAGGCGAGCTTTGCCGACTTCGCCGCGCGCCTGCTCCTCGATGCCTGTGACGATGGTTCGCAAGGCGCGAGCTTGCTCAATGCGGGAAGTCACCCTGATTTCAAACGTCTAGAGCGGCTGCCCAACGAAAAAACCGGTAACTTGGCACGTAACATTACCGTGGATCAGGTCCGCCAATTGCGGGTGCTGTTCGCCACCGGCACAGCGATCAGCAACCGTCGTGTCATCATCATCGACAGCATTGATGATATGGAGCGTGGCGCTGCGAATGCGCTGCTCAAGAGCCTTGAGGAACCACCCGCAAGCACGATTTTCTTGGCTGTAAGCCATCAACCGGGCCGTTTGCTGCCGACAATCCGGTCGCGATGCCGCACGATGATGTTCGCGCCGCTCGATCATGCGGCCATGACGTCAGTTCTGGGCGATCAGCGACCCGATCTTGATCCCGTCAAGCGATCCCAATTGATTGCAAGCGCCAACGGTTTGCCCGCGACAGCCTTGGCCTATGCCGAACTCGATATTGCGTCGCTTGATACTGCGCTGTTCGAGCTGTCGCAGACGGGCGACTTAACCAATGCTGTGCGTAGTAAATTAGCGCATTCGCTGGCTCTCAAAGCGGCATTGCCGCGTTATGAAGCCTTTCTGAGCCGCGCCCCCGCTTTTATTGCCGAGCAAGCGCGGCGTGCGGAGGGCGGCAATCTCGACAAAGCACTGACCGCATGGAGCAAGGCGCGAGCGCTTTCACAAATCGCCATTCCGCAATCGCTGGTTGCCGAAACGGTTGTGTTCGAAATGGCCGGATATGTTGCAAGCCTTGCTACGGCGGGGCGCGCCGCTAAAGCCTGACGCATGTCAGACCACGTCGAATCCGAACCATTTTATATCACCACTGCCATAAGCTATCCGAACGGAAAGCCGCATATCGGGCACGCTTATGAAGCGATAGCGGCCGATGCGATTGCGCGGTTTCACCGGCTGTCGGGTCGCGATGTCCGTTTTCAGACGGGGACAGACGAACATGGCCTGAAAATGGTGCAAACGGCGCGCGATAAAGGCGTTGATGTTCGTGATCTTTGTCGCGACATGTCCGATCAGTTTCAGACAATGTGCGACAAGCTGAACATCAGCTATGACCATTTCCAGCGGACGACGGATCCCGCGCACCACCGCGCCAGCATTGCCATCTGGGAAGCCATGAAGGCCAATGGCGACTTGTACCTCGACCGTTACGAAGGCTGGTATTCGGTTCGCGACGAAGCTTTTTATGAGGAAAAGGAGCTGAAAGAAGGCGAGGGGGGCATAAAGCTCTCGCCGCAAGACACGCCGGTTGAATGGACCGTCGAAGAAAGCTGGTTTTTCAAGCTTTCAAAGCATGAAAAGCCATTGCTTGAACTCTATGAAAACCAACCTGATTTCATCCGCCCCGATAGTCGCCGCAATGAAGTTGTCCGCTTTGTCGAAGGCGGTCTGCGCGATCTGAGCATTTCGCGGACCAGCTTTGACTGGGGTGTCAAAGTGCCGGGATCGCCCGACCATGTGATGTATGTGTGGGTCGATGCGCTGACCAATTACCTGACAGGGCTGGGGTACCCTGATGCCACCGAGAATATGGCGAAGTTCTGGCCTGCAAGTTTGCATTTGATTGGCAAAGATATTGTCCGGTTTCATACGGTTTATTGGCCCGCGTTTTTGATGTCAGCGGGCTTGCCGTTGCCCAAACAGGTGTTTGGGCATGGCTTTTTGCTCGCGCGCGGTGGCGAGAAGATGTCGAAGTCGCTGGGCAATGTTGTTGATCCGATTGAGTTGGCGGACCGCTATGGCGTCGATGCGCTGCGCTATTTTCTCCTGCGCGAAGTGAGTTTTGGGCAGGATGGAACGTGGAGCGAAGAGGCTATCGTAACGCGGTGCAATGCTGAACTTGCGAACAGCTTTGGCAATTTGGCGCAGCGGGTTTTGAGTTTTGCTGCAAAGACCTATCCTGATGGTTTACCCTCTCCACATAGGCAAAGTGTAATAGACTTCGTTAGTCATAAATCTGATTGGTGGTTTGAGGGCGTAATCGGCGACGCTAACTCGATTGAGAGAGGTTTTATCCCAAGGGTCAACTTCACTCTAATGAATGATCAAATGATCGATACTTACCTTAAAACTTGGATGGAATGCGTGATCCGCTGCAATAAATTTGTGGACGAAAACGCACCATGGATTCTGAAAAAACAAGGAGAACAAGAGCTTTTGGATGATGTGATCGTAACGCTTTATACGTTTATCCACATGCTCGCTATCGCCATCCAACATGTTGTTCCAAAATCAGTAGGTAAATTGCTTGACCAAATGGGAATCCCTAACGGTGAGCGCACGTTTGACGCGCTTAACGATCCCGCTTGGTATGGTCGCCTTCAAGCATCAGGTTTCCGCCTCTCCAGTCCAACCCCAGTCTTCCCTCGTCTTGAAATACTAGATGCGGATTCCACCTAATGTTCATCGATTCCCATTGTCACCTTAATTACAAAGGCTTGGTCGAGGATCAGGCCGCCGTGCTCGAACGCGCGCGGGCGGCGGGGGTTTCGACGATGCTCAACATTTCCACGCGCGAAAGTGAGTGGGATGATGTTGTCGGTGTGGCGGAGCGGCACACAGACGTCTGGGCTTCGGTTGGCATTCACCCGCATGAAACCGACGCGCATCCCGACATCGACACGGCAAAGCTTGTCGCCCGCGCGAAGCACCCGCGGATTGTGGCCATTGGTGAAACCGGCCTCGATTATTATTACGACAAAAGCGACCGCGAACAGCAGCGCCTTAGTTTTCGCAGCCATATTGCCGCCGCGCGCGACACGGCCCTTCCGCTGATTGTTCACACGCGCGATGCCGAGGAGGATACCGCCGCGATCCTGACCGAAGAAATGGGGAAGGGGGCCTACACCGGCGTCATCCACTGTTTCACCGCGAGCGATACGTTCGCGCGGATTGCGCTTGATCTCGGGCTCTATATTTCGATTTCCGGCATCGTGACGTTCAAGAACGCCAAAGACTTGCAAGCGACTGCTGCGACAGTCCCGCAGGATCGGCTGCTGATCGAGACTGACTCGCCCTTCCTTGCGCCGGTGCCGCATCGCGGCCGACCATGCGAACCGGCGTTCGTTGCCGATACCGCGCGGTTTCTTGCAGATTTGCGGGGTGAGCCTGTCGATGCGCTTGCACGCACCACATCAGATAACTTCCGCATGCTGTTCAACAAGGCCGCGTGATGGAGGACGGCATATCCTTCATCTGGGGCATTGGTGCCCTTGTTCTCGTGATCTCGAGCCTGGTCGCGCAGAAACTGCCTATTGGCAAAGCGATTAAGATGATGCTTGCCTGGGTCGCAATTTTCGCCGGCGCATTTGTTCTATTTCTGTTCAAAGATGAGGGGCGGGAAGTCTGGCGACGCGTGACGGCCGAAATTTCCGGCGACACCGGACAGATCGAAGGCATGACCGTTCGGCTGAAGCGCGAGGACGATGGCCATTACTGGGTGCGCGCGTCGGTCAACGGCACGCCAGTGCGTTTTATGATCGACAGCGGTGCAACAACAACGACGCTTGCACCGGCGTCAGCACAGGCCGCTGGCATTAAACCTTCGGGTGGATTTCCGGTTTTGGTCGATACGGCCAACGGCACCGTCGAGCTACAACGCGCCACAATCGAGACACTCGCTGTTGGCACAATTATCCAGCGTGATGCAGCGATACTGATTGGCAGCGAAGGCCTTGGCGAAACGAATCTGCTGGGTATGAGCTTTCTGTCGACGCTCAAATCGTGGCGTGTCGAGGGGGCTACGCTCATTCTTGAACCTTAATACATTTAACATAATACATATTATCGGACTTATATAGCTTAGCCCTCTCGTTTGATGTGGCTTCAAAAGTGCTGCCCATATTATCGCAGTTCACAGCCGTAACTCGCAATCACGGCATAGCAGAATGCCGGAACCAGCAACGCAATTTGCAAGCTGGCGATGTCGGCGATGCCCCCGGTGAGCGGTGGAATGATGGCGCCACCGACAATGGCGACACAGATCAGACCCGAACCCTCCGCTGTTCGTCGCCCAAGGCCTTCGCTTGCCAGTGTAAAGATCGTGGGAAACATAATTGCGTTGAACAGTCCGATCGAAAGCAGTGACCACGCCGCGATTGTGCCGCTCGTATTTGCAGAAATGCCGAGCAGCGCGATCACAGCCAACGCAACCGAGCATAGCACGAGCCCAGGCGACACGACGCGGAGCACGGCCGAGCCAATCAGCCGACCGACGAGCGCCCCGCCCCAATAAAAAGGAACATGTTTGCCAGCATCGGTCTGAGTCATACCCAGCACGTCAGCTTGCATGAGGTAATTGACGATCAGCGAGCCAATTGCCACTTCGGCACCGACATAAAGAAAAATGCACAGCGCGCCGACCCCGAAACGCGGGCGGCGAAGCAAATCGAACGCGCGCAGGATCGATGTGGTTTCAGCGGGTGCCTCATTCAACCGGTTGCGGCGTGTCCAGACGACCCCGGCAACGATGAGCAACACCAATGTCAGACAAAGATAAGTATAAACGACGGTCTGGGTTTCTGCCGCGCGATAGTCCGTCAGTGCGACACCGCTGAGTGTTGCAGGGTCGATTGTGGCGAGACCACCGAGAATGATGATCGACCCGAAATATGGAAATACGGTGGTGCCAAGCGAGTTAAACGCCTGGGCAAGCGTCAAGCGGCTTGACGCTGTCCGTGATGGGCCGAGCAAAGAGATTAGCGGATTGGCGACGACTTGCACAATGGTCACGCCGCTCGCCAATACGAATAGGGCAAGCAGGAAAACAATGAACAATCCGCTTTTCGACGCCGGGATAAACAAAAGGCAGCCGATCATCATGAGCAACAGCCCGACGGAAGCGGTCCGCATATAACCGAACTTCCTGACGATAGCCGCCCCGGGAAGCGACATGAAGAAATAGGCGGCAAAGAATGCTGACTGGATAAGCATCGCCTCAAAATAGCTGAGCGTGAACAGATCTTTGAGCTTTGGAATGATGACGTCGTTCAGGCTGGTTATGCCGCCAAAAATGAAGAAAAGTGCAAAAATGAACATCTTCATGTCGGGAGCATTGATACCGTCGCTTTCGTCCGCTGTTGACATGGATGCTGTCGAGATTGATGCATTAGACGGGATAATGGCCATGGTTGGTCACTCCTTGAATATGTGGGTTTTGCTACTTGCGCGGCGCGCTAATCGGTTCGGGCTTCAATGGTTTCAACATTCCAACCGCGTGCATTATAGGGGCCATCTTGCAGTTTATCTGCGCCAGCGACGGCGCCA
>JAYTWA010000303.1:0-1590 GCA_043743675.1 Sphingomonadales bacterium | reverse complement strand
GCAGAGATTGGTTCGCTCCGCCCCGGTCGACGGGCGGACGTCGTTATCTGGTCGGGTGATCCGCTCGAACTGGCGACTGCGGTGGAGAAAGTTTGGATTGATGGCGTCGCGCAAGACCTGACGACGCGGCAAACGCGGTTGCGCGACCGTTATCTGAAGGCGAGCGAAGGCCCCTTGCCCAAGGCTTATGAACGGTGATGATGCTGGTATTCGCCCTCGTGGCGTTTGTCGGAACGCACTTCGTGATGTCGCATCCGTTGCGCGCGGCAATGGTGGCAGCGCTGGGGGCAAACGGGTTTCAGATTACCTATTCGCTGGTGTCGTTCGCAACACTCGGCTGGGCGGTTTATGCTTTTCGCGAAGCTCCCATAGGAGTTCCGCTCTGGACCGCGGGCGATCGTCAGAATATCGCGGCAACCGCCGTCATGTTTGTTGCGAGCGTGTTGCTGGCGGGGTCGTTCATCGGCAATCCCGCGTTGCCGCAGCCGGGGGCGGATAAACTCGCGATGCAACAGCCGGTGGGTGTTTTTGCCATCACGCGCCATCCGATGATGTGGTCGTTCGCGTTGTGGTCACTGGCGCATGTTCTGGTCAGCCCGCGTCCAGCGGTCCTGATCCTGTCGGGGTTCATTGCCTTTCTCGCGCTCGGTGGCGCGGCGGGTCAGGATGCGAAGAAGGCAAAGCTGATGGGGGTTAGCTGGCAAGGGTGGGTCGCACGAACATCGTTCTTACCAAAGCCCGCGTGGCCCGGACGGACTGCGCTGATTGGCGGCACGCTTATCTGGCTGCTTGCCACATGGGCACACCCGATGGCGGGCGCACCGACAGCGGGCATCTGGTTGTGGCTCTAGGTTGTTTTTTCTAACGTACTCGTCTGTCGCGAGACCGTTCCCGTTACCGCGACATCGTGCATTACGTTGCCGACTGTTCTGAAAATATCGGGCAATGTTTCGACTGCGATTAAAAGCGCGAGCGGCTCGACCGGCGCGCCAATCGCAATACAAATCGGCGCGCAGGACGTGATGAAACTTACCGTGCCGGGCAGGCTGACCGCGCCCATTGAGGTCAGAACGGCAGCAAAAATTGCCACGCCATATTGCGCCGGCCCCAGTTCAACGCCGAACCAGTTCGCAACATAAAGCGCAACCGCCAGGTTCATTGCCGGACCCGTGGCACGAAGCAGCGCGACCGCCATCGGCAATGTCACACCCGCGCTTGATTCGGGCACGCCCAGATCTTCGGATTTCCGCAGCATCAGCGGCAGGCAGGCAAGAGACGATTGCGTGCTGATCGCCAACGCCTGGACAGGCGCGATGGCGGACCCATAGGCGCGGATCGACCAGCGCGCACCAAATAGCGCTAGTGGATAGGCAAGCAGCGAAATCACGATACCAACTGCTGAGACGGTGGCGATATAATGCAGCAGTGCCCCGAATGCTGCCGCGCCTGATCGCGCGCCGACCACCAGCGCCAATGCGAATACGCCAATCGGTGCCAGCCGGATAACCCATTCAACGACGATCACCATGGCATCGGCAAGCGCACTGAAAAATCCGGTTAGGCGGCTGCGCGGTTCAGGCGGGAGCTTGG
>JAYTWA010000302.1:0-3944 GCA_043743675.1 Sphingomonadales bacterium | reverse complement strand
GCCAAGGCTGGCGACGAACCGCCCGTCGATGCTTCCGACCTCCTGGTCATCAACCACTTTCTTGTTGAGCAGGATGTTGCGATAAAAGCCGTCGGTCGTGCGGTAATAGCCCGACAAGACAATGCCTGCCCCTTCGCCAACGGGCGCCGCAATATAGGCGTTCGTCTCGATTGTCTTTTCATTGGCATAGCTGGCCGTGATGCCACCTTCGAGATGGTCGCCCGGCTTGAGCGTCGAAATCACGATTGCACCAGCCGCAGCATTGCGACCGTAAATAGCGCCCTGTGGCCCTTTGAGGATTTCGACCTGGCGAAGCGTTCCCTGGTTCTGGTTGAGTTGGGCGGTGTTGGTTTTGAGGATGCCGTCCACCACCAGCGCGACCGAGCTTTCGGCATCACGCGCACCGTTGATGCCGCGGATGTTGATTTGCGTATCTCCGGCTTCGGCCGTTCCGGTTACGATCGTGACACCAGGCGTGAGTTCGGTGAAGGCCTGGGCATTTTTCGCACCCGTGTCGGCCAAGGCTTCGGCGGTAAGAACCGAGATCGATGCGGGAACGTCAATCAGTCGTTCGCTCTGGCGGCGCGCTGTGACGATGATATCGTCGCTGCTCTCGTTTTCGGCTGGGGCCGTTTGTGACAGCGCAGGAGTGGCTGTCAGTGTGATGGCCGAAATGGAGCTCATCAGAATCATTTTGGTGATGCGCATTTTTAGTCTCCCTGACTTTATTATGTTAAACAAGCACGTTTTCGCCGCTGAAATAGACATAGACTTCCTGAAATTTTCCATCGCGAATGCGCCAGAAATTAGTGTTGAACAGCTGGGTGATCTTGCCATCATGGCCCGTCAGCACAGCTTCGAAGCTCGCGGTGATGCGCCCGTTCAATTCATCGACGGTGCAGATGAAATTCTTGTGCACGATGCTGGCATAGGCCCCGAAGAAATCCTCAAACATTCGTTTGATTGCGGCCTTTCCTGCGTGGCGGGTAAACGCGGTCTGCACGCAGAATAGCGCTTCTTCGTTGAAGCAGGCCAGTGCGCCGTCGATGTTTTTTGCGTCAACACTGCCGAAATATGAGCGGGTTGCGAGTTCGATCAACTGGGCGCGATCAAGAGTTGGCTCATACTGCATCAGGCGTCTCCTTCCTTAAGCAGATTGTCGCCGCTCATATAGACATAGACCCGGTGGAATTTATTGCCCTTGAGGTAAAAGCGGTTGCAGTTTTCATAGCGCAGTTCGTCCCCGCCATTGGGTGCGATGAGAACTGTGAACTGCGAGCAGATGGCGTTGCTGCCCGGGTCTCCAGCATGCACGAAATTGCCGTGCCAGATGTCGGAAAAGTCAGCGAACAGCTTGGTAAACATCGCCCGGATCCCTGCCTCGCGGCCAGTATGGACGGTGTTGGACGTTACTTCTGTGAGGATCGCATCCTCGGTAAAGCAGTCCAGAACTTGCTGCATGTTCTTGTTGTCGACGCCGTCAAAATAGCGCTTCGTCACGATGTCGATATAATAGCGATAGGGCAATGCAGCCTGTCCGGCGCCGCCCTCGTTCCAATCCGCCATCATGCGCTGCCCTTTCTGATGCCCGCATCATTACCAAATCCGGGGTTGGGGAAAGCGATCTTGCTGTGGGTAAGGCCGAGCTGGATCAGCAATTCAGCCTGCTTGTAAGCAACCAGCCCGGGATTGATCACCGGGATCGGCAGATTCTGGGCAAGCCAGCTGGCCGACTGGTGCATGGTCGTGGAGCCAAGCACGATGACGTCTGCGTCATCCTCTGTGATCGCGCGCTCAGCTTCCGCTTTGAGCCTTGCGAAAATGACATCCTCCTTGCCTGCCAGCAGTTCCGCAAGATCCGGGCGTGTCTTGATCGAGCGAAGCGAAGCACAGCGCGGCCAATAGCCATATTCAGTCAGCGTTTTTTCATAGAGCGGGAACCATTCGTCCCACATCGTTAACACGGTGAACTTCTTGCCCAGCATCATCGCCATATGAAATGCGCATTCGCCGGGCCCGAGCACGGGGATCGACAGGCGGGAGCGCAGCGCACGCAGCCCGGAGTCGCTGACCGTATCGATCACAACGGCCGAATAGCCCTCGGCCTCCGCATCAATGCCGGCCTGAAACACGGTCCAGTCCATGAGGAGCATGTCGTGATAGCTGTCGCCGAGTGCCGCGCCCCAGCCTACAGCACTAAATTCCGGCTTGAAACCGGGTGAAATCATGTCGGGGGGTAATTGCGCTGCGCGATTTGCCACGCCATTGGCATCCATCGGAATGGGCACAATCACTTTGATGCGATGTTCACCGACCATTGCCCTAGAGCCCCTGTAAGACATTGCCTTGCGAAACTTCTATTGTATACAAAGTGCAAAGGTCAAGCCTTGAAAGGAATAGTTCATGTCCCGCGCTTCTGACCGTGCCTATAATCAGATCAGGAACATGATCCTGTCCGGCCAGCTTGCGGCGGGCACACAGATTCGGGAAGAGCATCTGGCGGAAACCTGTGGGGTATCGCGGACACCGGTTCGCGATGCGCTGCGCCGCTTGGAGGCAGAGCTTTTCATCAAGCGCAACGATTCCCAACGCACGTTTGTGGCTGACTGGTCGTTAGAGGATCTGGAAGACGCGTTTACGTTGCGCGGCATGCTTGAAGGGCATGCCGCTGCGCGTGCCGCAGTCCGGATTTCCGATGTGCAGCTACAAGCACTTCAAGCGGAAAATGGCGCTCTTCGGGTCGCTGTTGCGCGTCCGGCTCCTGATGTTCTGGCGTTTCTCGAGCATAATCGGCGATTCCATGCCATCATCGTGGAGGCCGCCGCATCCGAGAAGCTGGAGAATCTTTTGTCACGAATTGTCGAACAGCCGGTCGTCTGGCGCACCGCCCAGCATTATGATCGCGAAAATCTGATGCGCTCTTGGCGCGAACATGATGAAATTCTAGCAGCCTTTGCCCGGCGCGACGAAATATGGGCGGCATCGGTGATGACGGGCCATATCCGGCGGGCCTTTCATAGCTATGCAGATGCGCATCGCAGCGACGCGGTTGTCGCGCTTCCCGTCGCCGCCGAATAGTTCGGGTTGATTTTGTATACAATTAAGGCGATGAAACGCGAATGACGCTTGCTTCCATTGAATTTGTCGAAGTTGGACCGCGTGACGGGCTGCAGAATGAGGCGGCCCTGATCGAAACGTCCGACAAGCTTGCGTTGATCGCACGCGCGATCGATGCGGGTGCGCGCAGGATTGAGGTGACAAGTTTCGTCAATCCCAAAAAGGTTCCGCAATTGGCGGATGCAGAGGCGGTCTGTGCTGGACTTCCGGTACGCACTGATGTGACCTTTATCGGATTGGTCATGAATGCGCGGGGTGCAGAACGCGCCATTGCGACGGGGCGGATTGACCAACTTGGCGCCGTCGCCGTGGCGAGCGACCGTTTCGCGATGGCCAATCAGGGCCAGACAAGTGCAGTATCGGTCGAATCGGCCCGCCAAATCATCGCCATGGCGCGCGCAGCGGGCCTGACAGCGCAGGCGACGATTGGGGCGTCGTTCGGTTGTCCCTTCGAGGGTGAGGTCGCGGAGGACCATGTCGTCGCGATGGCCGAAAGAATCGCAGAGGCGGGTCCGGTCGAGGTTTCCCTGGCCGATACGATCGGTGTGGCGAACCCGGCGCACGTTGCGCGGCTGGTTGAACGGGTTCGGTGCGCGATCAGCCCGCTTCCGGTTCGCGTTCATTTTCACAACACGCGCAACACAGGGCTCGCCAATGTGTGGGCGGCCGTCCAGTCCGGGGCAACTGTGGTCGATGCATCGCTGGGCGGGTTGGGCGGATGCCCGTTTGCGCCGGGTGCTGCGGGAAATGTTCCATCCGAAGATGTTGTCTACATGCTCGAGCGCGCCGGAATCGCAACGGGTATGAACCTGGAAAAACTTGTTGTG
>JAYTWA010000301.1:0-2535 GCA_043743675.1 Sphingomonadales bacterium | reverse complement strand
GGGTTCAGCATCGGCCAGAAAATCGACAAAATGGGGATGCGCGGATCACCGACCGCCGAACTTGTTTTCAATGATTGTTTTGTCGGCGAAGAGCAAGTGATGGGCCCGCCGAACGGGGGCGCAGGCGTGTTAATGTCCGGCCTTGATTACGAACGCACCGTCCTCGCGGGTATCCAGCTGGGCATCATGCAGGCGTGTCTTGATGTCGTTCTGCCTTATGTTCGCGAGCGCCAGCAGTTTGGAAAACCCATTGGCGCGTTTCAACTGATGCAGGCCAAAATCGCCGACATGTATGTCGCGCTCAATTCGGCGCGAGCCTATGTATATGCGGTGGCGAAGGCCTGCGATGCTGGCAAGACAACGCGGTTTGATGCAGCAGGTGCGATTTTGTTGGCGAGCGAAAACGCCGTGAAAGTGTCACTAGAAGCGGTGCAGGCACTGGGCGGGGCGGGCTATACCAAGGACTGGCCCGTCGAACGCTTTATGCGCGATGCCAAGCTGCTCGACATTGGCGCGGGGACGAATGAGATCAGGCGCATGTTGATCGGGCGCGAACTGATCGGGGCTGCTTAGCGCGCGAGATAATCATCCAGCGTATCGTGGAAATGCCGAATCCGGCTTTCCTGATAACGGGCCAATGTCACGCCGGGTTTGCGGCTTGCTTTCAATCCTTTTTGAATACGCCGCAGATTGTCTGTATCCTGATCGGCGACCATGGCCGCAGACCCAAGCTCGGGCGCGTCGGTCCATGGCTGGTCCGGACCCAGCATCCGCATTTTTGCGGGTTCAGGGTGTGACCCGTCAGGTGCTTTGGCGAACAGGAACATAATTTCCATGATGTGGCTGTCGGGATCGTCGCCATTCGGGCGGAAGCGATAGACAATCGGCAGCGCCTGTCCGCCCCACGGTACCATATTGGGGAACAGCAGATATTCGATCAGATCGAGCGATTCACTGTCGGACAGTTGCGACATATCCTTGCCCGACGAACGCGTAATCTTTTCGCGGGCGCGCTCGGCGAGTTTGGCGCGGGCCGTTTCGCCGGGGCCGACCTCAATCGGTTTACCCGCGTAAAAGGGTGCATCGCGGCGCAAATCGGCCACTGTTACTTCAGGGGCAACATGCTTCATTGCCGGGCTGGGCACCCCCTGCACGCTCAGCATGCGCGAGACGTGGCGGACACCGGGCCAGATGTCATATTGCGTATTGCTGTCACCATAATAGGTCACGACTTGCGGGTGCGCGATGGGGACGTGATAGGCCTCGATAAACGCCTCCATGCCCAGCTTCCAGTTGCATGGCATGATCTTGGCGACATGCGCCGCCTTGTAACGGTTCTCGAGCGCGAACGGTTCAAAATGTGCGGGCAGGTTTTCGAGATAGCTTTCGAACGGCTCGCAATCCTTGTCGAAATTCACGAACACGAAACCGCCCCATACGCCGACCTTGGCTTCGGGAAGGCAGAATTTGGCTTTGTCGACATGCGGAAAATCCCACTGGCCGGGGACCAGTTTCAGCGTGCCGTCGAGATTCCAGGTCCAGCCATGAAACGGGCAGCGGATTTGTTTGGCATTGCCCGCTTCGGTGCGCAGCAATGTGCCACGGTGGAGGCAGCTGTTGATGAACGCCTTCACGCCGTCTGCCGTCCGCACAACCACGAGTGAGTCATTGACGATGTCATAGACGATCTGGTCGCCGACGTTCGGGATTTCCTCGATGCGACAGGCGAATTGCCAGGTTTTGCGCCAGATTTTCTCGACTTCGCGGTCGTGCCATTCGGGCGAAAAATAGCGTTCACGCGAGACGTCATCGCTGCTCTGTCCTTGTGGCGGTGATTCTTCGCGCAAAACGGCGGGCGGCGCGATGGGGTCTGTGTCAAAGATCGACTGGACCGAAGGCCCGGGCCGCCGCGCGATGATGTCCATGTGAGCCTCTCCCGTGTTTGCGTAACACTGCCGCCATGCTAGCGCCTGTGCAATGGAGACTTTGCCGCATCGTCATTTGACGACACTCACTTTAGCCGTGGACTTTGCTGCGGTCGTGCCCATCGGCTTAATCCCGGCGGGGTTTCGCGGGATTGCGCCTGTGACAGGCGGTGCGTTTGCAGGCGAACGGTTGAGTGGCACAGTTGCGCCGGGCCACGACTGGTTCGTGACGCGCGCGGACGGCGTGCTGATGATTGACGTAAGGCTCGTGCTCAAGACGAATGACTGCGCGACGATTTATCTGACTTATCAGGGCCGCATGACGGCCAGCGCCGATGCGTTCGCGCGGTTCCGTAAAGGCGAACAGCTAGCTGCTGGGGACTATCGTTTGAACGTCGTGGCAAAGTTCGAATGCGGCGATCCGCGCTATGCGTGGCTTAACGACGCGATTGTGGTTGGTGTTGGTGAACAGACGCTGACGGGGCCGATCTACCGCATGTTCGAGGTGGGGGCATGAGCGCGCCCGTTCTCACCACCGCTGCCAACCACAATCGCGTCGTTAAGCCACGCATAGCGCGGATCGCCGCATTCGAACTTTGCCACGACGTTC
>JAYTWA010000300.1:0-1899 GCA_043743675.1 Sphingomonadales bacterium | reverse complement strand
CATTATCTGAACTCGGGAGATCGTGACACTATTCACGCGGCGGGCAAATCGGTGCGCGGCTGGACGATTTCAGAGATTGATGCGGGTGATCTCGAAATGCATCTGGTGGACCGCGATGACCTCTGAGTTGATATTCAGCGGCGGCGGGCGGGAACAGCCGTTGGTGATCGTCCGACGCCGAGATGCAAAGGGCATGCGGCTGAGTATCGACCCGCGCGACGCCAGCGTGCGGTTGAGTTTGCCGTTGCGCGCGCCGTTGCGGCCTGCGCTGGCATGGGCTGCGGGGAAACGAGCATGGATCGAGGGCGAACTGGCGAAAATGCCATGTGGTGATCCGATTGTGCCGGGGATGTCTCTTTCGGTTGCGGGCGAGATAGTAGCATTGGATTGGAGTCCTTCGCATCCACGCAATCCGGTTCTTGGTTCGGGCCATTTGCGCGTTGGCGGACCTATTGAACAAATGCCAGCGCGGGTTTTACGCTTCTTGAAACGTGTCGCGCTCGAAACGCTCGCCCGTGAAACCCGCGACCTTGCTGCGGCACACAATATTACAATCGCCAATGTTGGCGTCGGTGATCCAAAATCACGCTGGGGCAGCTGCGCATCCTCAGGCGACATTCGTTATAGCTGGCGGCTAATCCTTGCGCCGTCGCATGTCCGTCTCGCGACGGTTGCCCATGAAGTTGCGCACCGCGTTCACATGAATCACAGTCGCGAATTTCACGCGTTGGTGGCGGCATTATACGGCGCGGACCCCGCTCCTGCCCGTCGCTGGCTTCGTGCCAACGGCACGGCGCTTCACTGGGTCGGTCGCGGAAATGATTGATCGTCAATCGGCGGCGGCTTTGGTTTTGGTGCTGGAGCCGAGGGTTTTGGGGTCATCATTGGTTTGGGTGCGGGCGGTGACCCTTGGTCGCGTCCTAATACACCGTCGATCCATTTCTGATCGAACTGTTGAGGCACTTGAACATCGGGGTTAACATCGGGCGCTGGGTCACGAGTGCCAGGTTCAGGGTCAATGGGAACGCCACTCTCGTCGACATAACTGCCTTCGTCCGCATTGCCGAAATAGGCTTCCTCGTCGGGTTCCAACTGCCATTCGGGGAGCGTCACTTCGGTTTGAAATTTCTCAACAGGGCGTTTGGCGACCGCAAACTTCATATATTGGGCAAAGGCTTGCGCCGGGGCACGGCCGCCCTGAAGCCCCGGGATCGGATCAGCATCATCGCGGCCCATCCAGACACCAGTCGTGATCCCGCTCGAGAAGCCCAGAAACCAGCCGTCCTTGTTCGACGTTGTCGTCCCCGTTTTGCCCGCGACTGGTCGCCCGATCTGAGCTGCGCGCGCTGTGCCGGTGTTGACTGCGGTTTGCAGCAAGTCGATCATCTGCGCGGCAACCTGCGGCGCAACCAGAACAAGGCTCGTGTCTGTGCGATGTTGATACAGAACTTCGCCCTTTGATGTCGTGACTTTCAAAATCCCATAAGGCGCGACCGCCACCCCGTTGCCCCCGACACTAGCAAAGGCGCGCGTCATGTCGATTAGGCGCACATCAGACGTGCCCAGCACCATCGACGGTTGCGTGTTGATCGGTGTCGTTATGCCAAAACGTCGCGCCATATTGGCGATGGCACCCGTGCCGACTTCGGCCCCAAGTTTGGCGGCAATCGTGTTGACTGAATAAGCAAAAGCCGTGCGGAGCGTGATTTCGCCTGAATAGCGGCGCGACGAATTGCGCGGTTTCCAGCCATCGATGTTAACTTCTTCGTCCACCACCATGTCGCCGGGCGTATAGCCTGCTTCAATGGCCGCAAGATAAACGAACAATTTGAATGCCGAACCCGGCTGGCGCACAGCTTGCGTCGCGCGGTTATAGATTGACGCGACATAATCCTTGCC
>JAYTWA010000299.1:0-3415 GCA_043743675.1 Sphingomonadales bacterium | reverse complement strand
ATTCCCCGCCCCGAAATCACGATCAAGCCGCGCTTGTCGGTCGCCGCCGATCTTGGCGTATCGACTGCCGCACTCAGCCAGACAATCCGCATCGCGACTCAAGGTGAAATCGACCAGAATGCAGCCAAGTTTTCGTTGTCTGACCGGCAAATCCCGATTCGCGTGATGCTTGACCGCAATGCACGGACCAGCCTTGCCACGCTCGAAAATCTGCCCGTGCCGACAGCAACGGGCGGCACTGTGCCGTTGAAGGTCGTGGCAGAAATTGGCTTTGGAGCGGGGCCATCCGTCCTGCGTCGCTATAACCAGAATCGCCGTGTTGCGATTGGTGCCGACTATGCGCCGGGCGTGATTACCGCTTCGAAAGAAATTGATGCGCTGCCGACGATGAAAAAACTGCCCGCCGGAGTGGAGCGCGTTTCGTTCGGTGATGACAAGCTGACGCAGGAACTGGTATTCAATTTCATCGTCGCTGTCATTTCGGGCGTGCTGCTTGTTTTTGCCGTGCTCGTCCTGCTCTATCGCCGCGTCATGCCGCCATTTGTGAACATGGGATCGCTCGCACTGGCACCACTCGGCGGCGCGATAGCGCTGATGATTACCGGCAACCCGATTTCACTGCCCGTCATGATCGGCATCCTGATGCTGCTTGGCATTGTCGCCAAAAACTCGATCCTACTGGTCGATTTTGCGCTCGAGGAAATGGGCAAAGGTGTCGACACACGGACCGCCATCCTCGATTCAGGACACAAGCGTGCGCAGCCGATTGTCATGACCACAGTTGCGATGGTTGCGGGGATGCTGCCGATCGCGCTCTCGCTGTCGGGTGACGGCAGCTGGCGCGCGCCTATGGGGATTGTTGTGATCGGTGGCCTGATCATGTCAACTATCCTGACACTGGTGATCGTGCCCGCGACGTTCAGCCTTGCGGTCGGTTTTGAAAACCGCATTGCACCTTGGCTCCGCCGCAAGTTGACCAATGGCGGCGGGGAAGTGGCCGTCGCGCAGCCCGCTGAATAGCTATTCGAGTTCGAGAATGACCTGATCCACGGTAAGGCTTTCGCCCTGCTTCGCCGCCAGTGATTTCACCGTGCCCGATTTTTCGGCGCGCAGGATATTCTCCATCTTCATTGCTTCGACCACGGCCAGCGGTTGCCCCGCTTCGACCTTTTCCCCTGCTGCGACGTGCAAGGCCACCAGCAATCCCGGCATTGGTGACAACAGGAATCTGGACAAATCGGGCGGGATTTTCTCGATCATGTGCACTGCAAACGGCGCGACATGCGCGGGAAGAACGCGGGCAACATGGCTTGCACCGCGTGTCGTCAGCTTGAACCCGGTGCGCGTGCGGAGGATTTTGACCGCGAGCGGTGCGTCATCAATCTCGGCCTCAACCAAGCGGTCGCCCGGCGTATATTCGAGGTCGATCTCGATCTCTTCGCCATCCACAATGATCCCATCGGTGGACACCGCCACATCATGCGCCGCGCCGTCGATCAGCACTTGCCAGTCCGCAGGCGGGCGCAGGCGCTGACCCAGCTGCCCGTCCACACGCCGCGCACGATCCGCTTCCGCCGTCGCGGCAAAGGCTGCAATCGCGGCGAGCGAACGCAGCAATTCGGGCGACGCGGGTGCGCCGTGGAACCCGTCGGGATATTCCTCCGCAATAAACCCCGTCGTGATGTCGCCCGACCGGAAGCGATCATGCTGCATGATCGCTGACAAGAAATCGAGATTTTGCCCCACACCTTCGATCTCGAACTGGTCGAGCGCGAGGATTTGCTTGTTGATCGCTTCGATCCGCGTTGGCGCGTGTGTGATCAGCTTGGCAATCATCGGGTCGTAAAAAATCGAAACCTCGCCGCCTTCGGTGACGCCATCGTCAACGCGCACGCCATCACCAGTGGCGGGCGGATTATAACGCACCAGCCGCCCCGTGCTGGGCAGGAACCCGCGATAGGGGTCTTCGGCATAGACGCGGTTTTCGATGGCCCAGCCGTCGAGTTTCACATCGTCCTGCCCGAACGCCAGCTTCTCACCCGCCGCCACGCGGATCATCTGTTCGACCAGATCAATGCCGGTGATGCACTCGGTCACGGGATGTTCCACCTGAAGCCGCGTGTTCATTTCGAGGAAATAGAAACTCTCGCCGCTCGGGTCCGCGCCCGACACGATCAGCTCGACAGTGCCCGCCGAATAATAGCCCACCGCCCGCGACAAGGCGACGCATTGTTCGCCCATGCTTTTACGCATTTTGGGCGTGACGAAGGGCGAAGGGGCTTCCTCGACAACCTTCTGGTGCCGCCGCTGGATGCTGCATTCGCGTTCGTTCAGGTAAAGAATGTTACCGTGCTGGTCGCCCAAAATCTGGATTTCGATATGGCGCGGGTTGAGGATGAATTTCTCGATAAACACGCGGTCATCGCCGAAGCTATTCAAGCCTTCTCGCTTGGTCGCTTCAAAGCCTTCGCGGACATCGGCCTCGCTATATGCCAGCCGCATCCCCTTGCCGCCGCCGCCCGCCGACGCCTTCATCATCACCGGATAGCCGATCTCGCCCGAAATCCGCACCGCATGTTCAGTATCGTCAATCTCGCCGACAAAGCCCGGCACGACATTGACCCCCGCCGCCATCGCGAGCTTTTTCGACTCAATCTTATCGCCCATCGCGGCAATTGCGTTCGGTGGCGGACCGATAAAGACAATGCCCTCTGCTGCGAGCGCTTCGGCAAAGCTCGTGCGCTCAGACAGAAACCCATACCCGGGATGCACCGCCTCCGCGCCAGTCGCCTTGCACGCTGCGATGATCTTCTCGGCGACCAGATAAGACTGCGCAGCAGGCGAAGGCCCGATATGCACCGCTTCATCCGCCATCAAAACATGCGGGCTGCGCGCATCGGCGTCCGAATACACCGCAACGGTCGCAATCCCCATTTTCTTGGCGGTGCGAATGACCCGACACGCAATCTCGCCCCGGTTGGCGATCAAGATTTTAGTGAACATCTAACTGGTCCAGCGTCGGAGGAAATAGAAACTGGCGACGAAACCGGACAGAGCAATTATTGCCGCGACGAATGGTAAGGTCGATGGCCCGGCAGGTCGCAACAGCATGATCAAGATACCTAATGTAAGCGGAAAGCCAACAGCCGACCAGAACGCTGCAATAGCGAGAAGCGCGAGGAGAAGCGCAAGACCGCGAATACCTCTGCTTCTCAAGCCGCCCTCGCCGCAGGCGCTCCCCGGAGCAGGCCGTCGGTGCTCAAATCATCGTCGATGTCTGGCCAGTGGATGCCATAGCCACCACCACATGGCTCCCATTTCACGCGCGCTTCGGGCGTTGCGTGCAGCAGGCGCGGATACCATGCGAGCGGTGCCGAGATCGTGCGCCCGTCAACCAGATCGACGATCAGGCTGT
>JAYTWA010000298.1:0-10214 GCA_043743675.1 Sphingomonadales bacterium | reverse complement strand
TACACTGATCTTGGTGCTGCAAAGGGCGGTTCTAAAGACAAAGGTTATCGCGTTAACGGAACTTTTGTCGATCAGTTTGCTGATGATACCATCGGGATTGCGCTATCGGCATCTTATATCAACGAGCCTTATCAAATTCAGGAATTCAACGCCTGGGGCTATGCCGGAAATGGGACGACTGCGTCACCGGCTGTGATTGGCGGCAGCAAATCTTATGTCACCTCGACAATCTTAAAGCGGCTGGGGGTTTCTGGGACGGTGCAATTCCGGCCCATGCCTGAATTCACGGTTACGCTTGATGGATTTTATTCGAATTTCAAGGATGACCAGACCAAGCGGGGTATTGAGCTGCCGCTCGGTTTCGGTGCGTTTGGAACGCGGTTTAATCCACTCACGGCGACAGCAAGTAATGGGCAATATGTCGCCGGGACTTTCACCAACGTTCAGGGCGTCATTCGTAACGATGTGACCGAGCGAAAGGCTGACCTCTATTCCTTTGGTTTCAACACCAAGTGGGAAGGTGACGACGGCTGGAATGCCACGTTCGATTTCGGTTATTCGCGGACGGACCGCACCGAGCTTATTCTCGAAAGCTATTCGGGCACGGGCTTCGGTGAACCGCTTGGTGCAACTGATACGATTGGCTTCAGGTCGACGGACAAGGGGACGATTTTTAAGCCCACGTTGAATTACAGCGACACCAATTTGATCAAGCTCACCGATCCGCTAGGTTGGGGAGGCGGCACAGTCCCGCAGGCCGGGTATTCGAATAACCGCTTGGTTAAAGACGACCTCAAGCAGTTCAAATTGCAGGTCGAGCGCGAGATGGAAGGCAATTTCATTTCCGCCGTGAAGGTCGGTTATGCCTTCACTAACCGCAACAAGACACTGACGCCGAACGAGGCCTTGATCCGATTGAAGGGCGGCGCGCTGGAACTTCCGATTCCGTCAAGCCGGCTGCAGACGCCAACGAATTTGAGTTTTCTCGGGCTTGGGCCGGTCGTCAGTTATGACGCACGCCAGCTGATTGCTGACGGTACGCTGGTGCTCGAAAAAAATGTAAACCGGGACATTTTGTCGAAAGCCTATGTCGTTTCCGAACAGTTGATGCATGCCTTTGCGCAAGCCGATATTAGTCAGGAAATTGGTGCTGCGAAGCTGACGGGTAACATTGGTGGGCAGTTTATTGTCACGAAGCAGTCATCCAGCGGCGTTTATTTTCAGCCGGGCAGCAACAATCCATCGCCTCGGACTTATGGCGCAAATTATATTGATTTCCTGCCCAGCCTAAATCTTTCGCTCGAACTGCCCGGACAGTGGGTGATCCGTGCTGCGGCATCGCGTGAAATCCAGCGCCCCCGGATCGATGATATGCGTGTTGCGCTCGCTTATGGGTATGATCAGGTGCTTGGTGTGTTGAAAGGATCGGGTGGCAATCCTTTCCTCCAGCCCTATCGCGCGAATGCCTTTGATCTGAACATCGAAAAATATTTCGCCAAAGGTGGCTATATTTCGGCGCAACTGTTTTACAAGGATCTGAAAAATTTCGTGTTCAAAGGCGACACGTTGTTCGATTATGCAGGGCTTCCGCTGCCGGTCAATTTTCCCGCAGGGCGACCCACTCTTGGCATCCTTGAGACGACAGTCAATACAGGTGGCGGGAGCATTGCCGGGGCAGAATTGTCCGCAACCATCCCGTTTGGCGCAATTGCGGAAGCTCTAGACGGGTTCGGTGTTACCGGCGGTTTTGGCTACACCGATACCAAGGTTAAAAATATTCAGGGCAATGTACAGAGCATCCCCGGCTATTCAGACTGGACAGCAAACGGCACGATTTACTTTGAAAAGGCTGGTTTTTCGGCACGCGGAAGCGCCCGCTATCGGTCAGCTTTCCTTGGCGAAGTTTCCGGTTTTGGTGGCAGCCGTGACAATCGCCAGGCGGTCGCTGAAACAATTATCGATGCCCAGATTGGTTATGACTTCAAGGACATCGGACCGCTTTCCGGCTTGTCATTGTTCCTCCAAGGGCAAAATCTGACAAATTCGGCTTACAAAACAGTCACGAAACTTTCGGCACCGACTCAGGTCATTGATTATCAGACCTATGGACGCCGTTTTTACATCGGGGCTTCGCTGAAGTTTTAGCCCGGGTCGCGGGTCCGTCACCGGTGGCTTGCCGGTGACGGGCCATAACCGTTAGGATCGGTTCGATGATTGCCGAAAATCCTCGCATTGTCATTGCCGGTGGCGGTACGGCGGGGTGGATGGCCGCCGCCGCGATGGCGCATTATTTGGATGGCGATTTTTCGATCACACTGGTTGAGTCCGAAGAAATCGGCACCGTCGGCGTGGGTGAGGCGACGATCCCGCAAATACGCTTGTTCAACAACGCGCTGGGCCTTGATGAAGATGCGTTTCTGGCCGCGACGCAGGGAACGTTTAAGCTGGCGATTGAATTCGTCGGCTGGCGCAAGGCGGGTGAGCGTTACATGCATGCCTTTGGTGATGTCGGTCGCGATGTTGGCTTGTTGCCATTCCACCAGAATTGGGTGCGCGCGCGGCAAGAGGGGATAGCGCAGGACTTGTCAGCCTATTCGCTCAACAATCTCTCGGCGCTCGGCAACCGGATGCAGCGCGGGCCTGCGCGCACGGCGAATATGCTGCCCGAAATGCCCTATGCGTTTCATTTTGATGCCGGACTTTATGCGCAATATCTTCGCCGCTTTGCCGAAGCACGCGGGGTGGAGCGAACTGAGGGCAAGATTACCGATGTGGCGCAGGATGGTGAGAGCGGTGATGTCACAACGCTGACGCTTGATACCGGCACGGTGGTTTCAGGCGATGTGTTCATCGATTGCACGGGCTTTCGCGGGCTGTTGATCGAGGAGACGTTGAAGTCGGGCTATGACGACTGGACGCACTGGTTGCCGTGCAATCGCGCGCTGGCTGTGCCGTCGGAGCGCGCCGAGGATTTTACTCCCTATACGCGATCAACGGCGCATTCGGCGGGGTGGCAGTGGCGCATTCCACTGCAGCATCGGACGGGCAACGGGATCGTTTATTCGTCCGAGTATCTGAGCGATGACGAAGCCGCAGCGCAGCTGTTGGCGGGGCTGGATGGCAAGCCGATGGCCAATCCGCGCCCGATCAAATTTGTCACGGGCAAGCGGCGTGAAATCTGGAAGAATAATGTCATCGCCGTGGGCCTTGCTTCGGGTTTCATGGAGCCGCTGGAATCGACCAGCATTCACATGATCCAGTCGGCAATCTCGCGCATCCTGAAAATCATGCCGGGTCGCGCGATCACGCAGGCCGACCGCGATGAGTATAACCGTCAGGCCGATTTTGAATATGAGCGGATCCGGGACTTCCTGATCCTCCATTATATCGCCAACGAACGCGATGAGCCGTTCTGGGCGGCGTGTCGTGAACGGCCGATCCCCGACACGCTGACGCACAAGCTGCGGCTGTGGCGCGGCAATGGCCACATCACACGCGAGCATGAGGAATTGTTCACTGAAGTGGGCTGGTTTCAGGTGCTGGTGGGGCAGGGGATTATGCCGACGGGCACGCACCCAATCGTCAACAGCATCTCGAAAGCGGATTTGCAGGATTATATGGATATGATTGCCAAATTGAACGCGCGCGAAGTGGCGCAAATGGGAGAGCATGCAGCTTTTGTTGCGCAGCATTGTGCCGCGCGGCCGGTGGCAGCATGAGCATCACGGCGGCCCTGTTGATGCTGGCGGGTGCGGCCCCTGCGGTCGATTATCGTGCGCGACTCCCCGAAGATGAAGTCATGTACTTCATGCTGCCCGACCGGTTTGAAAATGGTGATCCGTCGAATGATCGCGGTGGCCTGAAAGGCGACCGGATGAAGACGGGCTATGACCCGACATCCAAAGGCTTTTACAATGGCGGTGACCTGAAAGGGCTGACCTCGCGGCTCGACTATCTACAGGGCATGGGTGTCACGGCAATCTGGCTCGGCCCGATTTTCAAGAACAAGCCGGTGCAGGGAGGTCCCGGGCAGGAGTCAGCGGGCTACCACGGCTATTGGGTGACTGATTTCACCAGTGTTGACCCGCATCTGGGCACCAATGCCGATATGAAGGCCTTCGTCGATGCGTCGCATGCGCGGGGCATCAAAGTTTATATGGACATTATCGCGAACCACACGGCGGATGTGATCGCGTATAAGGAATGCCCGAACAGCAACTGCGCGTATCGGTCGCGCGCTGACTATCCGTATCAGCGGCGCGGTGGCACCAGTGGCGCACCGATCAATCCGGGTTTCGCGGGCGATCATGTTGGCACGGATGCGAATTTTGCGAAGCTGACGGATATGAATTTTGCCTACACGCCGTTCGTGCCGAAGGGTGAGGAACGGGTGAAGAAGCCCGACTGGCTGAACGATATTTCGCTGTATCATAATCGCGGAAACACGACGTTCACGAATGAAAATTCGACGATGGGCGATTTCGTTGGCCTCGACGATTTGATGACTGAGCATCCGAAGGTCGTCGCAGGGCTGATCGATGTGTTCGGCGACTGGATCGACCAATACGGGATTGATGGCTTCCGCATCGATACGGCCAAGCATGTGAACCCCGAATTTTGGCAGGCGTTCGTGCCTGCGATGCAAGCGCGCGCGAAGGCCAGGGGCATTCCAAACTTCCACATTTTCGGCGAAGTGATGACGGATAATGTGGACCCCGGTTATCTTGCCAAATTTACCCGCGTCGATGGTTTGCCGACGGTCCTTGATTTCGCGTTTCGTAATGCGTTGATGGCGACGATTGCGGGTGAGCGGGGGACGGATACGTTCGAACATCTTTTTGCGGGTGACGCGCTGTATCAAGGCGGGGAAGCAACTGCGCGCCGACTGCCGACATTTTCGGGCAATCATGATGTTGGGCGGTTTGCTTATTATGTGCGCCGTGCTTTTCCCAAAGCGAGCGACGCCGAAGTGATGGCGCGGGTGAACTTGAGCAACGCAATGCTGTTTACACTACGCGGGGTGCCGGTAATTTATTCGGGCGATGAACAGGGCTTTGTCGGCGACGGTGGCGATCAGGGCGCGCGCGAGACGCTGTTTGCGTCGAAGGTCGCGTCCTATAACGATAATGATCTGGTCGGGACGGACGCCACCACGGCGCAGAATAATTTCGTGACGACGCACCCGATTTACAAAGCAATTGCGGACCTAGCGCGCGTGCGTGCGGCGGAACCAGCACTGCGGCGCGGCACGCAAGTGTTGCGCGCGCGGGGTGATAAACCCGGCTTGTTCGCGGTGTCGCGTTTGCTGGATGGCCGAGAAGTATTGGTAGCATTCAACACGTCCACATCGCCGATCAATGCGAATGTACAGGTTGAGATTGGGTCGTTGGCGTTCAAATCGCGACACGGAGACTGCACGGCTGTCGCATCGGCACCGGGCAGTGTTGCCGTCAAAATCCCGCCACTCGACTATATTGTCTGTGCAGCAGACATCGCCAGATGAACGAGCCTCAACGTGCGACGATGACCGCGACCAAGAACGAATGGTGGCGCGGCGCAGTCATCTACCAGATTTATCCGCGCAGTTTTGCGGACTCAAATGACGACGGTATCGGCGATTTGCCGGGTATTACTGTGCGGCTTGATCATGTTGCGTCGCTTGGCGTCGAAGCTGTTTGGATTTCGCCATTCTTCACGTCGCCGATGAAAGACTTCGGATATGACGTTGCTGATTATTGCAACGTTGACCCGATTTTTGGAACGCTCGCTGACTTTGAAACGCTCGTCCAACGAGCGCACGACCTAAATCTCAAAGTGCTGATCGACCAGGTTTATTCGCACACGTCGGATGCGCACGCCTGGTTTGTCGAAAGCCGGTCGAGTCTGACCAATGCCAAGGCGGACTGGTATGTGTGGGCTGACCCCAAGGACGACGGATCGCCACCGTCAAACTGGCAATCGGTCTTTGGTGGCCCCGCATGGACATGGGATGCGCGTCGCCGTCAATATTACATGCACAATTTCCTCACCTCTCAGCCGCAGCTGAACGTGCACAATGATGATGTGCAACAGGCACTTCTTGATACCGCGCGCTTCTGGCTTGATCGCGGGGTGGATGGCTTCCGGCTCGATGCGCTCAACTTTGCGATGTTCGACCCGGCGTTCACGGATAATCCGCCCGCGCCGCCGAGCAACAACATCAAGACTCGTCCGTTTGATTATCAGGCGCGCATTCACAACCAGTCGCACGCCAATATTCCGCTGTTCCTTGAACGAATCCGGGCGCTGACGAACAGCTATGATGGTGTGTTCACGGTGGCGGAAGTTGGTGGAACCAGCGCAATTTCCGAGGCCGAGAAGAAAGCGTTTATTGCTGGCAACGCGCGGTTGAACAGCGCCTATGGCTTTGAGTTTTTATACGCCGATGCGCTGAGCCCGGCGCTTGTTCGCGAGACGGTGGAGAACTGGCCCGAAAGTGACGGCTGGCCCAGCTGGGCATTTTCGAACCATGACGCGCCGCGTGCTGCATCGCGTTGGGCCGCGCCAGAGCATCGCGACGCGTTTACGCGAATGGCGCTGCTGCTGTTGCTATGCCTGCGCGGGAACGTATTCCTTTATCAGGGTGAAGAGCTGGGGCTGACACAGGTTGAGATCGGATTTGATCAGCTTCAGGACCCCGAAGCGATTGCGAACTGGCCATTGACGCTCAGCCGAGACGGCGCACGCACGCCCATGCCGTGGGTCGCGAGCGCGCCGAATGCCGGGTTTACAGTTGGCACGCCGTGGTTGCCCGTGGGTGCGGACAATCATGCGGTTGCGGTTGATGTTCAGGAGGGGGACATGCAATCGGTGCTGGCACTGACGCGGCGTATCGTTGCGTTTCGCAATGCCAGTGATGCGTTGCGGACGGGGAGCATCAATATGATTGAGGCGTCGGACGATGTGCTCGTCTTCGAACGTAAATCGGCAGGCCAGCATGTTTTGTGCCTCTTTAATTTTAATGCCGATATACGCGCGTGGGAACCGGCGCAGCGGGATCGCTGGCGGGTGGTCGAAAGCGTGAACGGCGCAAACGGATGGACGCTGCCACCCTTTGGTGCGTTGATCGCTGAACGGATCGCCTGATGACGGGCGCGCCGTTCCGCATTGTCGTGCTGGGTGGCGGGACGGCGGGATGGATGGCGGCCAATTTGATCGCGCACCGCTGGGCCAACCGCAACGTCCGTGTGACCGTTGTTGAATCACCTGACATCGGGATTATTGGCGTGGGCGAAGGATCGACCCCGCAGCTTAAGGCGATGTTCGACACGCTTGGCATATCTGAACGCGAATGGATGCCTGCTTGCAATGCGACCTATAAGACTGGGATTCGTTTTTACGGCTGGTCAACCCGCGCCGGTTTTGAACACTATTTTCACCCCTTTCAGACCGAGATCGACGGCCACACAGCGCCACAATATTATTTTCAAACGCGCGCACGGCGGACGGGACGTGACGTGTGGGCGCATCCCGACCGATTTTTTCTGACGGCACAGCTGGCGCGCGACCGGCTGGCCCCGATTGCGCCGCCGAATTTCCCGTTTGGCGTCGGCTATGGCTATCATTTCGACGCGACGCTGGTGGGCGTGTTTCTCCGAGATCATGCGGTTGGTAAACTTGGTGTGCAGCACATTGCGAGCACCGTGAACGACATCGCGCAGAGCGATGCAGGCGATGTGACTGCGCTGGTGCTCGACGATGGCGAGCGCATTGCGGGTGATTTTTTCATTGATGCCAGCGGGTTTCGCTCGACGATTTTGCAAGGCGCGCTGGGTGAGCCGTTTCTGCCTTTCGCCAGCAATTTGTTTAACGACAGTGCTATCGCAATGCCCACGCCGAATGATTCAGGGCTGCTGCCTTGTGAAACGCAGGCGACGGCATTGGCGGCAGGCTGGGTCTGGAAAATTCCGCTGACTAATCGCACCGGCAATGGTTATGTTTATTCGTCTGCATTCAAATCCGCCGACGAAGCAGAAACCGAATTGCGCACGCATCTGGGGCTGTTGAACAGCGATACGCCTGCGCGACATTTGAAAATGAATGTGGGGCAGGTGCGGCGGAGCTGGGTAAAAAATTGCCTCGCGGTCGGCTTGGCACAGGGGTTTATCGAGCCGCTCGAAGCGACAGCACTACATTTCGTGCAAGCGACAGTTGAGGGATTTATCAAAGCGTTTGCGGCGGGCGATTTTACCAATCGTGACGCGGCTCGGTTTAACATTGAGATTGCGGCGCGGTATGAGGGTATCCGCGATTATATCGTCGCGCATTTCCGAATGAATCAGCGCATCGATACCGATTACTGGCGTGCAAATGCAGCAAACCAAGCGCTTTCGGAATCGCTCAAGGCCATTATGACCTGCTGGTTCACGGGTGGTGACCTTTGTGCGGAAATCGCAGCACAAGATATTGGGCGCTATTATCCATCATTGTCTTGGCACTGTCTGCTTGGCGGCTATGGCACATATCCCAAGGATGCGAAGTTGAAGCCGCCTGAAGCTGGTCTTGCGCTTGCCGACATGGCGAAAATCGATGCGTTTATTGTGGGGTGCGCGCAGAACTTCGCTTTGCATAGTGACACACTTGCGAGACTGACGTAACAAACTGCCGCATGACACCTGCTCAACTTAGTATTGCTTTCTTTCTGCAAACTGCCGTGATCCTCGTCGTTTGTCGGCTGGTCGGCACAGCGGGGCAACGATGGTTTTCGCAACCGCGCGTCGTGGGCGAAATGATCGCGGGCGTGCTGCTGGGTCCGAGCTTGTTCGGTTTGGTCGCACCGCAAATTCAGGCTTTCGTTTTTCCGCCTGAGTCCAAACCCGTCCTGTATGTGATCGCACAGCTTGGTGTCGGCATGTATATGTTTCTTGTTGGTCTGGGGTTTGACCGCAACGAGTTCCGCGCCAGTGGCAAGGCCGCCGCCGCCGTTTCGATCGCCGGGATGGCGTCGCCGTTCGCTGCGGCTGTAATAATGACCCCGTGGCTGATGGGTATAGATGGCCTGTTCACGCCAAAGGTCACACAGTTTGAAGCCACATTGTTCATGGGCGCAGCGATTGCAATCACGGCATTTCCCATGCTCGCGCGGATCATTCACGAACGCGGGTTGAGCGGCACGTCGATGGGCACATTGTCGTTATCGGCGGGTGCGATTGACGATGCGGGGGCGTGGATATTGATCGCGCTCGTACTGGCGAGTTTTGGCGACGGGCCGATGGTTGCCGTTAAGGCGATTGGTGGCGGGATGGGCTTTGCCGCTCTGATGGTTTTTGTCGCGCCGCGTTTGCTCGCGCGGCTGGGGCCAGCAGCCGAAGCAGTGAAAGGCATAGACCATAATCTGCTCGCGATTTCGCTGGTCCTGTTCATGATGTCGGCTTGGGCGATGGATGCCATTGGCATTCACGCGGTGTTCGGTGGGTTCCTACTGGGAACAGCCATGCCGCGCGGGGCGTTTGCTGATGGGTTGCGGGCAAAGCTGGAGCCGGTCGTTGTTGTTTTCCTGCTGCCGTTCTTTTTCACCTACTCGGGACTGCATACTGAGCTGTCGCTGGTCACAAATCCCGCATTGTTGGGCGTCACGCTTGCGATCCTTGCGGCTTCGATCATTGCCAAAGGCGGTGCCTGTTATACGGCGGCGCGGGTCGGCGGGCAGGACCATGCCACGGCAATGGGCATAGGCGCGTTGATGAATGCGCGCGGACTGATGGAATTGATCGTGATCAACATTGGATTGCAGCGTGGAATCATTGGTCCGGCATTGTTTGCTATGCTGGTTTTGATGGCGATTGTGACGACGTTAATGGCGTCGCCGCTGTTTGAAGCGGTCTATGGCCGCGCAGCGCGGGCGCGCGGAGAATTGGCCTGTCGCCACATCCCGAGCCGTTTAATCGGCAAGCGGGCGCAGTTTTATGCCTTGGCCGTTCCCAATCCCAACGCTCGCCGTCAGCCCGACTTTGCCACAGCCGACAAGAAATACGCTGCGATCCTGACAGGGTGTCGTTGTGCTAATCAGGCCGTTTCTTTCGCTCGAGACATTCTGGATACCAGGGTCGCCTGCATCTTTAAGGAGAAAAGGCACACGCCAGCGATCGGCGCGGCGGCGACCGCAAACGACAATCTCGTTACCCGCACGTGGCGCGGAGCATCGCGGCTCAACGCGGGTCATTGCCTCATATTGC
>JAYTWA010000297.1:0-3162 GCA_043743675.1 Sphingomonadales bacterium | reverse complement strand
CATTGCCAAATGGCAACGCGATTTAATGGCCAAAGGTTTTGCGCGCTTGCCTAAAGACGTCGAAGCTATGATGGCCGAAATCAAGGCCTTGAAGCCGTTGGCGAAAACCGGTGGCTAAGCTGCGCGCGATCATCGTCAGTGTATTGCTGTTGCTCGCGGTTGCGCCGGATAATGCAGCAGTTGCACGCACGCCGTTACCAGCACTTGAAACCAATGCGCAGACGCTTGCAAATATTGTTCTGCCACACGACCAATTCCTCGCCATCCGGGTGCCGCGGTTTGATGCCGCTTATGCCGAAGAATTGGAGGAAGACGCGCGGCTGATCGCGCTCCAGAAAACAAATCCCGGCATTACAAACGCCATCAAGGCAGCCGCGCATCACGAAGCCGAAAAGAGCTATGGCGCCGCGCTTACACTGCTTCAGAACGACGTCGCCAGACTTTACGCCAGCAAATTCACCGCGCTCGAACTCGGCACGCTGATCACTTTTTTCAGAAGCGAAACCGGACAGGCGATGATCATCATGTCAGCGGGCGCGAGCGGCGACACGGCGTCAGAATTTGAAGCAAGCCGCCGCGCCAAGGCGATCGCAATGATCCAGAATCCGAGCGATACAACGAAGCGCGACCTGACGACGCTCATGCAATCGGGCCTGTTGCCCAAAGTCCGCGCGATCAATCCTGAAATTTCGGCCCTGTCCGAGCGTCGCTTTGATGATGTCAGAAATATCGTCGAAGCCGCGCTGCCCGCACGCGTCGAAGCGACGATCAAAGCCTTCACAGAAAAGCCAAAATCATGACTACAGAATCCGAGCGCGCCCGTATCGCCCAAGATGGCATGTATCGTCCCGAATTTGAATCGGACGCTTGCGGGGTCGGGCTGATCGCCGCAACCGACGGCAAGGCATCGCGCCGTGTCGTTGCCTCGGCCATCGATGCCCTGAAAGCCGTGTGGCACCGTGGTGCGGTCGATGCGGATGGCATGACCGGCGACGGCGCGGGGCTGCATGTTGATTTGCCGCTGGCCTTCTTCAACGAAGCTGTGGTCGGGTCAGGTCACAAGCCGCTCGACAAGAAGCTGCTTGGCGTCGGCATGGTGTTTCTGCCGCGCACTGATCTGGGCGCACAGGAAACCTGCCGTACTATTGTCGAAAGCGAGATGATTGACGCCGGGCTGACTATCTATGGTTGGCGGCAGGTGCCCGTCGATGTCCGCGTGATCGGTCGCAAGGCACAGGAAACCCGGCCCGAGATCGAACAGATCATGGTCGCGGGGCCGGACATGAACGAAGTTCCGACCGCCGAATTTGAAAAGCAGCTTTACCTGATCCGCCGCCGCATCGAACGCAAGATCATCGAAGCGCAGGTGCAGGGCTTCTATATCTGCTCGTTGTCGTGCCGCTCGATTGTTTACAAGGGCTTGTTCCTCGCCGAGAGCCTGTCGGCATTCTACCCCGATTTGCAAGACGAGCGCTTCACGTCGCGCGTCGCCATTTTCCACCAGCGTTATTCGACCAACACCTTTCCGCAATGGTGGCTCGCGCAGCCGTTCCGTTGTCTTGCCCACAATGGCGAGATCAACACGATCCGCGGCAACAAGAACTGGATGAAAGCGCACGAAATCCGCATGGCGAGCCTCGCGTTCGGCGAGTCTTCCGATGACATCAAGCCGGTTATTCCGGCGGGCGCGAGCGACACCGCTGCGCTTGATGCGGTGTTCGAAGTGATCGCGCGGTCAGGCCGCGACGCGCCGACGGCCAAGACCATGCTCGTCCCCGAAGCGTGGCAGGACAAGCATGACATGCCGCCTGAACACAGCGCCATGTATGCCTATCTGGCGAGCGTTATGGAGCCGTGGGATGGCCCTGCCGCGCTGGCCATGACCGATGGCCGCTGGGCGGTTGCGGGGATGGACCGCAATGCGCTCCGCCCATTGCGCTACACGCTGACCAATGACGATCTGCTAATTGTTGGGTCCGAAACCGGCATGGTTGTGGTTCCTGAGGCCACTGTGTTGATGAAGGGCGCGCTAGGTCCGGGACAGATGATTGCCGTCGATCTCGACGAAGGCAAACTCTATCAGGACCGCGCGATCAAGGATCGGCTTGCTGCCGAAGCGCCCTATCGCGACATGGTCGGCGACTTCCTGACGCTCGAAGATTTGGCCGAACCCGACGAAGTGTCGACCTATTTCACGCGCGCCGAATTGACGCGCCGTCAGGTTGCTGCGGGGCAGACCATGGAAGATATGGAACTGATCCTGTCCCCCATGATCGAGGAGGGCAAGGAAGCGATTGGCAGCATGGGCGACGATACACCACTCGCCGTCGTGTCCGACAACCCCCGCCTGATCAGCCAGTTTTTCCGCCAGAATTTCAGTCAGGTGACGAACCCGCCGATCGACTCATTGCGCGAACGGCAAGTGATGTCACTCAAAACGCGCTTCGGCAATCTGGCGAATATCCTCGATCAGGATTCGGGGCGCGACCGCGTGCTGGTGCTCGACACGCCGGTGCTGACCAATGGCAACTGGTTCCGCCTAAAGGCACATTTTGGCGCCGCAGCCGCGGAAATCGACTGCACATTCGACATGGGGTCCGGCCCCGACGGTCTCCGCGCTGCCATCGCAAGCGTCCGCGCCGAAGCCGAACAAGCCATTCGTGAAGGGCGCAGCGAGCTGTTCCTGACCGACGAAGCGGTCTCCGAAACGCGCGTCGCCATCCCGATGGTGCTCGCTGCTGCTGCCGTTCACACGCATCTCGTGCGCAAGGGGCTGCGCTCCTACGCCAGCGTCAACGTCCGCGCCGCCGAATGTCTCGATACGCATTATTACGCCGTCCTGATCGGTATCGGTGCGACGACTGTAAACGCCTATCTCGCCGAAGCCGCGATTGCCGACCGGCAAACGCGCGGCCTGTTTGGTGATCTGACGCTTGAACAGTGCATCGCGCGGCACAAGGTCGCAATTGGCGACGGCCTTCTCAAAATCATGTCGAAAATGGGGATCGCGGTGATCTCCAGCTATCGCGGCGGCTATAATTTCGAAGCCGTCGGCCTCAGCCGCGCGCTCGTCAACGATCTGTTTCCGGGGATGCCCGCCAAGATTTCGGGCGAAGGCTATGCGTCGCTCTATGTGAACGCCGCCGAGCGTCACGAAGCCGC
>JAYTWA010000296.1:0-8141 GCA_043743675.1 Sphingomonadales bacterium | reverse complement strand
TAATCAGGATAAAGATTGCGGATCGCTTTGAACACCATCGCCTGAAGCCGCCACGGTTTGAACGCGGCATGATAATAAAACGCGCCCTCGGCATGAATGTGCAGGCCACTGCATAATTTCCCGACATGCTTGTGAAATGTCGGCTCGAATGAGGTCTCGCGCAATATGCAGCCGTGCAGCCATTGCGGTGCAACCCGCTGCATTTCGGCACGCACGGCACGCGCGTCTATGTCAGGCGCACCGAAAATCTCGAGTGGCCGTGTCGTGCCACGTCCTTCAGAAAGCGTCGCCCCTTCGAGCATGACAGTGCCCGCGTAAGCGCGCGCCATGTTGATGTTTGGGGCGTTCGGGCTGGGGTTGATCCAGATACGGTCCATTGGCCAGCCAAAACCGGGCGCGGCAT
Source organism: Sphingomonadales bacterium (assembly GCA_043743675.1). Classification (GTDB taxonomy): domain Bacteria; phylum Pseudomonadota; class Alphaproteobacteria; order Sphingomonadales; family Sphingomonadaceae; genus Sphingomonas_O. Next base: position 7,738 of record JAYTWA010000296.1, on the reverse strand, counting down.
CAGGCTGATACCCTTCCATTTCGATGACACGATATTCAATGTCGAGTTTGAAATGATCGATGAACCAATGGCCCAGCTCGCCCAGCGTCATCCCGTGGCGCATCGGCATCGGCCCGGCGCCAACAAAACTTTCCCAACCCGCCCGTAGTGTCAGCCCTTCAACAGGTCGCCCGGCAGGATTGGGCCGGTCGAGAACCCAAACTATTTTCTTATGCTCGGCAGCGGCTTCGAGGATATAAAGTAACGTTGTAATAAATGTATAAATACGGCAGCCAAGATCTTGTAAATCAATCAATATGACATCAAATGTGCCCATTGACTGGCCCGTCGGGCGGCGCACTTCACCGTATAGGCTGAACACCGGAATGCCATGAACCGGATCCGTAAAATCGGGCGACTCGACCATATTGTCTTGCTTGTCGCCACGCAGGCCGTGTTGCGGCCCAAACGCCGCCGTGATGTTTACCCCTGCGGCAAGCAGCGCATCAAGCGAATGCGTCAGGTCTTTGGTTACTGATGCCGGGTGGGCGAGCAGAGCAACGCGCTTACCTTCAAATGGCGCACCCAACGCCGGTTCACTGAGCAGCCTGTCGATCCCGAATTTGATCATTTTTCGATCCTCAATGCGCGGCAGGTTTCGCTGTGAAATTCCGGCTTTCCGTCCGCAAACGCCAATGCCCAAAACCGGTTTTTGCCGTCCCCGTCTTCAATGATAGCGTTAAGTGCAACATTTGCCGTACGCGGGAGATCAGAAATAATGTCTGCCATCACACACAAATGGTCTGCAGCTACCACAGTCGTAATACGCACGTCGGCTGGCGCGTTACGCATCCCCTCGCGAAAATTGTCGAAATCATAACAAGCCCAGCGCGTTGATGGCGACAGGTTGAATTCGCGATAACAAGTGCCTGCTTCGGGCTGCCAGAAAATCTCGAAACATGTTGTTTGCCAGAGGTGGTCCGTCCGCACGCCGGCGCTTTGCACAATCGGCACATGGACCCGTGCCACATCGCCATAGGCCCTGAAAATCGCGCGGCATCCCGCTGCCGTGGCTTCAATAGATGCATCGATGCGTGTGATCGAACCCACAGCGCAATCGGGGTGAAGGGTTAATGCAGTCATTGACAAACCTATTGGCGCGCAACCAGCGCTTGGGCAATGCGTGATGCGCTGTTATGCGCTCTCGATTATGACCAGCTACAACTCCGATCTTCTACGCCTGCTCGATACACGCGGCTATATCCACCAGATGACTGATGCCGCCGGGCTTGATACCCTCGCGCAAACGCAGGTCATTCCGGGCTACATCGGCTTTGATGCGACTGCGCCTTCGCTGCATGTCGGTAGCCTTGTCCAGATTATGATGCTCCGCCGCCTGCAACAGGCCGGTCACAAGCCGATTGTCCTAATGGGTGGCGGCACAACCAAGGTTGGCGATCCGTCAGGCAAGGACGAATCGCGCAAACTGCTGACCGATGCTGACATCGCAGCCAATATTGCCAGCATCCGCCGCGTGTTTGAACGCTTTCTGACATTTGGGGATGGCCCGACAGACGCGGTAATGGTCAACAATGCCGACTGGCTCGATGCGCTCGAATATATTCCGTTTCTGCGCGACGTTGGGAAGCATTTCACGATCAACCGAATGCTGACGTTTGATTCGGTCAAGCTCCGGTTGGAACGCGAACAGCCGCTGACCTTCCTCGAATTTAATTACATGATTCTGCAGGCTTACGACTTCCTCGAACTCTCGCGCCGCGCTGGGTGTCGCTTACAATTGGGTGGCAGCGACCAATGGGGCAATATCGTCAACGGTATTGAGTTGGCGCGCCGGATCGACAGCACCCAGACGTTCGGCCTCACCACACCACTAATAACAACCGCGGACGGCGGCAAAATGGGCAAGACAGCAGCGGGGGCGGTCTGGCTTAACGAAGATGCATTACGCCCTTATGATTACTGGACCTTCTGGCGGAACACGCAAAGCGGCGACATCGGCAAGTTCCTGCGGCTGTTCACCGATCTGCCGCTTGATGAAATAGCACGTCTTGAAGCGGTGCAGGGCGAAGAAGAAAACGACGCTAAGAAAGTGCTTGCCGATGCCGCCACTGCGTTGGCACACGGCGATCAGATAAAGGGCGATGCCCTGCCCAGCCACGCTATTGCTACCGACGCGATCAACATCATTGATGCCCTGATTGCTCTCGGTTTCGTCACATCCAAAGGTGAAGCCCGTCGCCTGATTGCGGGCGGCGGCGCACGCATTGATGGTGAGAAAGCAGACGAGAACGCGCTGATCATGCCCGGTGCCGATCCTGTCCGCGTTTCAGCAGGCAAAAAGCTTCACGGCCTCATCATACGGTAAGTGATCGCTTAACCGCCTCTGTTTACTCGCGCGTCGCAATCGGCGCGCATACCAACATCATGCCCGTAACTGCACCCGATCTTACCACGCACATGCTCGATAATGAGCGGCGCAAACGTGACCGCGCGTCGGTCGCGCTCGACACGTTGATGTGTGACCGTGAGAACAATAGTTTTGGCGTGCAAATTCTCAACCTGTCGAACGGTGGCCTGATGGCGATTACCGAAGCGCCGCTCTGCGAACGGGATCCTGTGCGCGTTGATTTGCCGACCATTGGCTGGGTTCGCGCAACTGTCGTCTGGGTGCTGGCCGACCGCGTTGGCGTACAGTTTCGCGATCCGATTGACCCTGATGAGCTAGCGGTCTTCTGCCAATTGTTCGCCTAACCCGATCGGATCAGCGCAACCGCTGCATCGCGTTCGAACAAATAAAGCGCCGTCCGTGCCGCTTGTCCGCGCGAGCCATCAAGCCCGCCGTCTCGATCAACAAGAAGCCGCGCATCGTCCGTCGCAACCGGACTAAACTCATGAACCTGCTCCGCTGTCGCCAGCCGGAACCGTGCCTCACCGGATTGTTTGGTGCCAAGCACTTCGCCGCCACCGCGTAGACGCAAATCCTCTTCGGCGATACGGAACCCATCATTCGTCTCGCGCATCAGCGCCAGCCGTGCGCGTGCGGTTTCGCTCAAGCCATTGCCGCGCAACAGCAAGCACATTGATTTTTCTGCCCCGCGCCCCACACGCCCGCGCAGCTGGTGCAACTGGGCAAGGCCGAACCGCTCGGCATTCTCAACCATGATCAGCGAGGCATTGGGGACATCAACGCCGACTTCGATCACGGTCGTCGCAACGAGGACTTTCAGCGCCCCACCTGCGAACGCCACCATCACGGCGTCCTTCTCCGGCCCCTTCATCCGCCCATGAACCAGCCCGATCACATCACCAAAGCGCAGTTTCAGCGACGCCGCTCGCGCTTCGGCTGCCGCACGATCCGCCATTTCGTTTTCTTCGACCAGTGGGCACACCCAAAATGCCTGCTTTCCCGCCGCAATATGGCGTTCGAGCCCCGCCACAAGCTCGTCGATCCGTTCGACCGAGATCACCCGCGTTTCAACCGGCGTCCTGCCGGGGGGCATTTCGTCGATCCGGCTGACGTCCATTTCGCCATAGTTGGTCAGCGTCAACGTGCGCGGAATCGGCGTTGCGGTCATCGCCAGCAAATGCGGCGGCGTCTCAGCCTTGCTGGTCAGCAGCAGGCGCTGCGACACGCCAAATCGGTGCTGCTCATCCACAACAGCCAGCCCGAGCCGTTTATAGGTCACCGCTTCCTGAAAAATCGCATGCGTGCCGATCAGGATGTCGATGCTGCCATCGGCCAATCCCATCAGCGTCGCCTCGCGCGCCCGCCCCTTGTCGCGCCCGGTCAGGATGGCAATCCGCACATCAACCCCGGCCAGTAATCGCGACAGACTATCGTAGTGTTGCCGAGCGAGTATCTCGGTCGGTGCCAGCAGCGCCCCTTGCGTCCCCGCTTCAACCGCGATCAGCAGTGCGTGAAGCGCCACCATCGTCTTGCCCGATCCAACGTCGCCTTGCAGCAATCGCACCATTGGCGTGGCCTGTGCCATGTCGCCTTCAATCTCGCCAATGGTCCGCCGCTGTGCGCCGGTCAAATCATAGGGCAGCCGCAAAGCATCGCGGTGCCGACCGTCCCCCGCGAGCGCCGTCCCCCGCCGCCGCCGTGACGAAGCCCGCACCAGCATCAGGGCAAGCTGGTTGGCGAAGACTTCATCATAGGCCAGCCGATCCTTGGCTGCCGCATCCTCGGGCATATGGTGCACAGTCTCGATTGCATTACGCCATGACGGCCATATGCGCTCGGCCAGCAAACTTGGCTCGATCCATTCGGCCAGCACGGGCGCACGCGCGATTGCCTGTTCGGCCAATTGCCCCAACCGCCGCGCCGTTAGCCCCTCGGACAACGGATAAATGGCTTCCTTCAGGATCACAGATTCGCCCGGTTCCAGTATCTGGTCAGGATGCACTATCTGGCGCTCCTGTCCGTAAAGTTCGAGCTTGCCCGTCACTAGCTTCGCCTCGCCCAGCGGCAATAGCTTTCGGGCATAGCCGGTGTGGCTCCCGAAATAGGTCAGGCTCAGATAATCGCCCGCGACGTCCACGGCTTCCACCCGCAACGGACCGCGCATGCCGCCCTGCTTATAGTCGACGGGCGTGACGACAACACCAATCTGAGTCCCCGGCAAAGCATCATCAAGCCGGTCCACCCGCGTGCGCATCACGGACCCGCTCGGCAAATGGAACAGCACATCAATCACCCGCGCCAGCCCCAATCGCGCCAAAGGTTTGGCCAGCGCCGCGCCAACGCCTTTCAGCACCTCGATTTCGGCGAATAGCGGATTGAGAAGGTCGGGTCGCATGGTTAGGGGGTTCTTACACCAACCTCCCCGTGTTTGTCGCGGGGGGGCGTTTTGCATTGGAGACTGTTGTTGGATCGTGAAACCCGCCTCAAGCGTCTGCGCTTCCGCAGCTGGCATCGCGGCACCAAGGAAGCCGACATGATGGTCGGCGGTTTCTATGACCGATTCGCCAGCGGTTGGAGCGATGCTGAGATCAGCTGGTACGAAAGCCTGATGGATGAGGAAGACGTTGACATCATGGCGTGGGCCATTGGCAGCAAAGCGCCACCGACACGCGCATCTGGACCGATGATGACCGCGATGCAGCGGCTTGATTATATTTCGATTCCCGAATGACCGACATATCCAAAATCAAATCAGCGCGGGCACCGTTGACGCTCGCTGGCGTGCCCGACGGATTTTTGCCGTCGCTGATGGCCGACCTTGCACGTGCTGCGAATACCCGCGCGGTGCTCATCGCCGCCGACGATGCGGCCATGCGCGCGGTGTCGGATGCCGCCACATGGTTCGCGCCCGAAGTTGAAATTCTCCAGTTTCCGGCATGGGATTGCTTGCCCTATGACCGTGCCTCGCCGTCGTTGCGGGTCACTTCGGAGCGAATGGCGGCGCTCGCCGCACTGCAAGCGAAGTCAGGCAAGCCGCAACTGCTGGTCACAACGGTCAATGCTGCCACGCAGCGCACTTTAACGCCATTCCGTCTGCGCGCGCTGACTGCGAAACTCGCAGCTGGCGAACGAATTGATCGCGACGCGCTGGCCGCACTTTTGTCAGCAAATGGTTATATTCGCAGCGAAACCGTTGCCGATGCAGGCGATTTCGCGGTTCGTGGCAGTCTCGTCGATCTCTACCCGGCGGGCATGGCCCACGCACTTCGCCTCGATTTCTTTGGCGATGAAATTGAAAGCGTCCGCAGCTTTGACCCTGCCGATCAGCGAACGATTGCCAAAGTAGACAGCTTCACTCTTCTGCCCGCCTCCGAATCGCTGCTCGACGAAGACTCAATCAAACGATTCCGCACGCGCTACCGCGAAACCTTTGGCGCGACGGCAACCGGCGATCCACTGTATCAGGCAATCAGCGAAGGTCGTCGCCTCTCGGGCATGGATCACTGGCTCCCGCTGGTCGAAGAACGGATGGCAACACTGTTCGACCATCTGACTGACAGCGACATCATCGTTCGCGATGCGGGCAGCGAAGGTGCCGCCGAAGCGCGCTTCGAAGCGATCACTGATTATCACGCCAACCGCGTCCGTGCCGCGTCGGCGGATCCGGGCAGTTACCGGCCACTTGCACCCGAATCACTCTATCTGTCGCGCGCCGATTGGGACGCAGCGATTGCTGATCGACCGATCCACCTGACCACAGCGTTTCAGGAACCCGATTCGGCGACAACCATCAACTTTGCCATCGAAGGCCCGCGCGATTTCGGGCCCGAGCGCAGCCGATCCGAAAATGTCTACGACGCGCTCGCTGACCATGTGAAAAAGCTTGGCAAAACTGGTCTGATCCTTGCCAGTTACTCAACCGGCTCGCGCGAACGCATTTCGGGTTTGCTCGTCGATCATGGCCTCAACCGGGTTGCGATGGCCGAAAGCTGGTTAGACGCACAGAGCATTGCCGCGCAGGCTACCGTCGCACTTGTGGTCGTTCCGCTGGACCACGGCTTCACTGCGCACGCTGTTGCCATCGTCACTGAACAGGATCTTCTTGGCGACCGCCTTGTCCGCCGTAACAAGCGCAAGAAATCAGCGGACGCATTCCTCTCTGAACTCGCCATGCTCAGCCCCGGCGATCTGGTAGTCCACCGCGATCACGGGATTGGACGCTACGAAGGCTTGACCTCAATTCCCGTCGGAAAGTCCCCGCATGATTGCGTCGCGCTGACCTATGCAGGTGGCGACAAGCTGTTCGTGCCCGTCGAAAATCTCGATGTCCTCTCGCGCTTTGGGTCAGACAGCGAAGGCACATCGCTGGACCGGCTGGGCGGCGAAGCTTGGCAACGTCGCAAATCGAAAATGAAGGAACGCATTCGCGCTATCGCGGGTGACCTGATCGCAGTTGCCGCCGAACGAGCATTACGCGCGGCTGATGTCATCGAACGCGATGCCTCATTCAACGAGTTCGTCGATCGCTTTCCTTATCAGGAAACCGATGATCAGGACCGCGCGATTGAGGACGTTCTCGGCGATCTTAGCAGCGGCACCCCTATGGACCGCTTGGTCTGCGGCGATGTCGGGTTCGGAAAAACTGAAGTCGCGTTGCGCGCAGCGTTCACGGCGGCCATGGCCGGGCACCAGGTCGCACTGATTTGCCCGACGACATTGCTTGCGCGCCAGCATCACCGCACATTCGTCGAACGCTTTCACGGGTTTCCACTCAATATCGGTCGTCTTTCACGCCTTGTCCCCGCCGCCGAAGCCAAGACGACCAAGGAAGGCATGGCCGATGGTCACCTCGACATCGTTATCGGCACACATGCGCTGCTCACCAAGGGACTCGAATTCAAACGCCTCGGCCTTGTTATTGTCGACGAGGAACAGCGTTTCGGCGTGACGCATAAGGAACGGTTGAAATCTCTCAAGACTGACGTGCACATGCTCACGCTCACCGCGACGCCGATCCCCCGCACTTTGCAGATGGCGATGTCGGGCCTGCGTGAATTGTCAGTGATCCAGACCCCGCCGGTCGACCGGCTCGCGGTGCGCACTTATGTTATCCCATGGGATCCGGTGGTGCTGCGCGAAGCGTTGCTGCGCGAACATTATCGTGGCGGGCAGAGTTTCTTCGTCGCGCCGCGCATTGCCGATCTGCCCGACATTGAGGAATTCCTACGCAAAGAAGTCCCCGAAGTCCGCATGGTCGCCGCCCACGGGCAAATGTCGCCGACCGAAGTCGAAGAACGCATGTCAGCCTTTTATGACCGCAAATATGACGTG
>JAYTWA010000295.1:0-10181 GCA_043743675.1 Sphingomonadales bacterium | reverse complement strand
GTCGTCGAGCCCCGGACCCGTGGCAGGACGCGCCGGTCAATGCCAACTGTTATATGTTTGGAGTCGGACTCCGTCTTTTTTTTATGATGTGCCAAGGTCACCATACGTCAAAGGAACGCGTATGAAAGCCACGATCTATCATAATCCCGCCTGTGGCACATCGCGCAAGACGCTTGCGATCTTGCAGGAAACGCCGGGCGTTGACCTGACCATCATTGAATATCTGAAGACCCCGCCGACGCGTGAACGTCTGGTTGCGCTTTATGTAAAGGCCGCGATGACTGCGCGTGCGGGAATGCGTATTATGGGATCGCCCGCCGAAGACCTCGGACTTACCGAATCTGCGACGAGCGAAGATGCCGTATTGGATGCGATGGTCGCGCACCCCATCCTGATCAACCGGCCGTTGGTGGAAACCGAAAAGGGCGTCCGTCTGTGCCGACCACAGGATGTGGTGCGCGAAATTCTTTAGGCGAGGCGATAAGTGACTTTCGTACGCCGACGCATCGAAGCGCCAACAATGCCGAAGCCAATGATCATCATGCCCCATGTCGCTGATTCAGGTACAGCCGACAAAACATAGAAAATCTGGGTCTGATTGGAACCGTTTGTATTGCGCGGATCGGCTGAATTGACCAGCAGATACGCCGTGCCGCCAGTCGGAACCGACCAGCCTGCCAAGCTTCCAAGATAGGTATTCGCCAGTGCGCGCGCAGCCGAGCTATTGCCCGCCGTTACATAAAACTGTCCTTGTGTACCACCGGACTGAACATCCTTTGTCGCTGATGTGTCAAAGGCAAGTTCCCACATCGCCAGCTGCATCGCAGCTGATGTGTCGGCATCCGTCGGCGTCACATTGGCCAGCAGCTTGGTCATGTTCAAAGCCGTCGCAGCGCTGAACACTGATGTCACCGATGCAAGATCGAACAGGCCCGGAATGACAAGGTAGTTATTCAGATCGACACAGAACGTCTTGATGCTGACGGCTGCGCCGCCGGGAACAGTGGTTCCTGTCAGTGTAAACTGACCGAAATTGGAAGCAGCGTTGTTAAATGGCCCCCCTAAAGTGTGCAGCGTGCCATCTTTTGACCCGAGGCCAAAGCTGGAATTTGTCATGTTGAATGTTGCTGCCTGGCTAATTGAAGGCGCAGCAATTGAAAGAGCCGCAGCGGCGGCGAACGCAAAACTTTTCATCTAAAATTCCCCAAGAAAGGTTTGTGCGACTCGGGATTTTTTATTGTTCCGCATGCGTTACACAATGATCTGATTGAGTCGAATCTAATGCGGCGTTAACCTTCAAAATGAGGCTGATCACGCTGAAACTGAACAGAATTTGTCCCATAATGAAGCATTTCTTCAAATGGGCAGGCATTGCAACGCTTGATGTAATTGCAGTTACCGACGTCGCTTATTCGGCGTGGACACCGGATTATGATTTGCAAACGATCAAATCAAATTATGGGCCGCCTGCGAAGTGAACGTCGCAAACTGGCTCGCCACATTGCCCCCACCGCGCTAGTTTCGCTCACATGGCAACGATTGCAGTTTACAGTTTGAAAGGCGGCGTCGGCAAAACGACGCTGGCCGTGAACCTTGCCTGGGGGTCAGCAACGCTGTCATCGCGTCAGACATTGCTCTGGGATCTGGATCCACAGGCAGCCTCGACCTTTCTGGTGAGTGATAGCAGACATAAAAAGGATGCCGCGCAGGCCGTCTTTGCCAAGGATGTCGCGCCCGACAAACTGATCACGTCGACGGCGATTGACCGGCTCGATCTGCTTGCTGCGGACACGAGTTTGCGCGGGCTTGATCATCTTTTCTTTTCCCTCGGCAAACGCAAGCGGCTTTCGAAACTGATTGAGACACTCGAAAAATCCTATGACCGGATCATTCTTGATTGCCCGCCCGGTCTGACTGAAACCAGTGAACAGGCAATGCGCGCCGCCGACCTGATCCTTGTGCCCGTCATCCCCTCGCCGCTTTCGCGCCGCGCGCTTGATGATGTTGTTGCTTACCTTGATCGCGAGCATGGCGGACACGCGCCGATACTGCCAGTCTTCTCGATGGTTGACCGCCGCCGCATGCTGCACAAGACTGCGCTTGAGGCGGATCCGAAATGGCCCGTCATCCCGATGGCAAGCGCGGTTGAACAAATGGCCGTGCGGCGGATGCCCGTCGGTGCCTTTGCAGCCAAATCCCCGGCGGGTGAGGCGTTCGCCGCGCTATGGATCGGTGTCGAGCGTAAGCTGAGTCGTATCAAGGCGAAATGAGCGCGCCGCTTGACCCCGATATGCTGCTGCGCGCCTATACCATCGGCGTGTTCCCGATGGCCGATGCCCGCGATGCCAAATCGGTTTACTGGGTCGAACCGAAATCGCGCGCGGTCTTGCCACTCGATGGCTTTCATTTGTCGCGGTCGCTGGCCAAAACAATACGATCAGATCGTTTCCAGACGACAGCGAATGGCGCCTTCGGATCGGTCGTGGCACTTTGCGCCGAAGCCGCCGACAATCGCCCCGCGACTTGGATCAATGACCAGATCGAAACCGCCGTGGCGGCACTACACGATCATGGTCACGCACATTCAATCGAGACGTGGTACAACGGCGAGCTGGTCGGCGGGCTTTACGGCATTGCTCTTGGCCGCGCTTTCTTTGGCGAATCAATGTTCAGCCGTGCGACCGATGCCTCCAAAATTGCGCTCGCGCATCTCGTCGCGCGTTTAAGGACCGGCGGTTATACATTACTCGACTGCCAGTTCATGACGGGGCATCTTGCATCGCTTGGCGCCATCGAAGTCAGCCGTGCCGATTACATCGTATCGTTGGACGCCGCACTTTCGGCGGGTGGAGTGGACGGGCGCGAGGGTGATTTTCTTGCCTTAGGCCGCGTCGGTTCGCCCGAACCATCCCCGGCGCCATCGCCCGACATCACCACAGTATCGGGGCCAATATCGGGATGGCTCATTTTACAGGCCTTAACCCAGACATCATAGACCGGATGTTCGACGACGTTGAGTGACGGGGTTTCCTTATACAGCCAGCCCGAAAAGACTTTGCGCCATTTGGTGTCCGCCCCGTTGACGATCAGCTGGACAAACGCGCCGGTCAGCTGCTCGCGCTCCCACGGTTCGGTCTGGTCGCATGCTTTCAGCCGGATCACGGCATCGCCGATGCGCACGGCCTCACCCGGTTTCATCGTCAGGTCACGCGACAAGCCATTGCGCTTGTTGAGAATACCCAGCGTCGCAACGCGCAGTGCCATGGGCGTTCCCGATTTCGTAGTCGGTGCGCGAGGCGGTTCGGGGGCTTCGGCAGCAATCGGTGCATCGACACTGCGGCTTTGCATCGCACCCTGAATTGCAGGCGCTGCCGCTGCCAACCCGATCAGTGCCGCAGCGCCGCCAATCCACCATAATTTTTGCATCAGGCGTCGGGGCTCCACGCTTCATAATCGCCCGTTGCGGCGGCGCGCTTGCCACCTGATTCAAGCGCACCGGCGGGACGATACGCTGACGCCGTGCCCGTCGCATTGGCCTTGGCTTCTTTTTCCCAGCGGCGCGGCGCGGGCAGGCTGACATCAGGGAGCGCATCAACCTGGTGATGCAGCCAGCCGAACCATTCGGGTGGCACTTTGCTCGCATCATTCGCGCCATTGTAAATCACTGACCGGCGCAAACGACCGTCGGGCATTGCCTTGCCTTCATAATAGACATTGCCGGTGCCGTCTTCGCCCACGCGCTTCGCACCAACAAGGCCAAGATGCGTGCCGATCGTTGCACCGTTCCACCATGTAAAAATCTTGCCGAGCACACTCATAATGTTCGATTAGGCGCGCGACGCCACATGCGCAATTCCCAAGCCGCGTCTATTTGGGCCATGCAACTTTCGCATCATCGGAAATACCAAGTTCGGCCGCACGGCCACCGGCAATTTCGAGCACCGCCGCCACTGGCTCATCCACGCCGACCGGCTCCTCTGAATAAGGCACTGCGTTTTCCACCAGCCGCGCAATGCTGCCGTCGCTACGGATGAAAAACCAGTCCTGCGGGATCGGGCAATTTTTCATCCAGAAGCTGGCAACGCGCGGCGGGCTCATCGGGAATATCATGCCGCCGTCAGGGGCAATTGAGGTGCGGAACATCAGACCGCGCGCTTGTTCGGCTTCGGTGCGCGCGACTTCGATCCTGAATTTGTGGACCTTGCCCGCCGATGTGATGGTCAGCGGTATCGTGTTCGACGACGATACAACGTCCGCACTTCCTGCGCGACATCCCGACAACCCTGACACAGCCAGCGCGACAGAAACCAGCAATTTCACCGGTAATTTAGAACGAATCAAAGCGGCTCTACCTCAGCAACCAACGGCCCCTTTTCACCCGGGGTGATGCGCGCATGCAAGGGCTGTTCGGGCTCGACGCCCACGATCCCAGCGCGGCGCAGCGTTTCCATGTGCAGAAATATATCCTCGCCGCCCTCTTCACGGACAACAAAGCCATAGCCTTTCAAACGGTTGAACCATTTGACGCGCACGGCTTCAACCGGTCCGGCATGGGCAAGCACCATCGCCGGATCGCGCACCTGTCGTTCGCGCGTGTAGGGTTCGGGATCTGGTGCAATCGCCGTCGATATATCAATGTCGATAATGACAGTCGCTTGCAGCCCACGCGGTCCACGCACCGAGTCACAAGTGACAGTCGCGCCTTCGGGCAAAACACGGCGTCCATGATCGCGCAGTTGTGAAAAATGGATCAGGACGTCGCCAGCTTCGGTTGACACAAAACCAAAACCGCGGGTTGCATCAAACCATTTTACGGTTCCCGACAAGCGTTGCGTTGCCGCGCCAGGGCCACCTGCATCCTCATCATGATGTTCGGTCACTGCCAATTCCGCATGACCATCATTAAGCGACTTCATGTCACTACCCCCGCAGCGCATTTAACATCTATCATCAATTTGCGACGGGGCGAAATTTCTAAATGTCTTCGCCTTGTTCATCAATCGATACTGCATTGGTAAACCGCTTGGCAAGGTCGAAGCTGTGACCGGCGCGCAACATGGCTGCGAACTGCCGCTGACGCACCTTTGGGTCGGTCACAATGTCACCAAATGCTCCAATGCGCTTGCGCCGTGCATAAATCTGCGCTGCGATCAGTGCCGCATCCTCATCGGGCATGACTGCGGCAACCAATTCGCGTTCGATACCCGCCCCTTGCAAGGCCGCACCGATCCGTCGCCCGCCATAACCCCGCCGCCCCAATGACGCGGCGCGCGTTTCGGCGAAAACACGATCATCAACATAGCCTAGGTCTGCACAGCGATCGACAATCGCATCGAAGTTAGCAGGATCGTCACCCGTCCATCCCCGTTCCTGAACCTTGCGCCGCAAATAGCTTTTTAGTTTTGCACGCGTGGTTGCGTAACGCCCGAGATAGTGAAGCGCGAGGGCGTTCAGTGCATCTGAATCAAGCGGTTTGCGTATCTTGTTATGACGGTTAGAAGTCATGCGCCACGATTGTGCCACAGTCGCGCGGGAATTAGAAAAGATTACCGCTATGTATGAGGCGGAAAATTCGGGTTCGTTTTTTGGAGCATTGCTTTGCAGCAAGTGATGGATAAACCGCAGTCGCATTTATTGCCGACGGTGACATCGGATGATGTGCCGCGCCGCTTTTCGGATTTCGAAACGCTTGGTGAAGCGCTTGACTATGCAGCGCTGGGGCAGCGCGGGCTGAACTTTCATGATCCGCGCGGTAATCTTGCGCGGGCCTATACCTACACCGAAATGCAAACCGATGCGCTCGCCATGGCGCAACGGATGGTGGCTTATGGATTAAAGCCGCATGACCGCGTCGCACTGATTGCCGAGACTGGTCCCGAATTCGCCGCTTTGTTCTTTGGCTGCATCTACGCAGGGGCATGGCCCGTGCCGCTGCCGCTGCCAACGTCGTTCGGCGGACGCGACAGCTATGTTGACCAGCTTGCGGTCCAGATGAAGAGCGCCGATCCGACGCTGCTGCTTCACCCAGCCGAACTGGGCACCATGGCGAGCGACGCCGCGCGCATTGCCGGAACGATCGCCATTGATTGGGAAAGTTTTGCAACGCGCAAAGCGGGCAATGCGCCCCTGCCCGTCGCGCTGCCCGACGATATTGCTTATCTCCAATATTCCAGTGGATCGACGCGGTTTCCGCATGGTGTTGCGGTCACGCACCGCGCGCTGCTCAACAATTTATCAGCACATTCGCATGGTATGGATTTGCAGCCCGAGGATCGCTGCATCTCGTGGCTCCCTTGGTATCATGACATGGGGCTGGTCGGCTGCCTGCTCTCGCCCGTCGCCAATCAGGTTTCGACGGATTACCTGAAAACCGAAGATTTTGCGCGCCGTCCGCTGGCATGGCTCGACCTGATCAGCCGTAACAAAGGCACCACGCTCAGTTACTCGCCGACGTTTGGCTATGACATTTGTTCGCGCCGTATTTCGAGCCAAAGCCACCCCGCTGATCGTTTCGATCTGTCGCGCTGGCGGGTGGCAGGCAATGGCGCGGACATGATCCGTCCAGACGTCATGCAAGCCTTTGTCGATGCGTTCGGTGATGCCGGGTTCAAAGCATCGGCCTTCCTGCCCAGCTATGGCCTGGCCGAAGCAACGCTCGCCGTTTCAATCATGCCACCCGGCGAAGGCATTGTGGTCGAGTTAGTCGAGGAAACTGAACTCTCGGGCGGCACAGCCGAATTTGGCCGGCCGCTACGTTATCGCGCCATCGTCAATTGCGGCAAACCCGTCAAAGACATGGCCGTTGAAGTTCGCGCGGAAGACGGCGCCCTCATTCCCGAACGCGCCATCGGTAAAGTCTGGGCATCGGGCCCGTCGATCATGGAAGGCTATTTCCGCGACGACGTTTCAACCGCGGCGTGCATGAAAGATGGCTGGCTCGACACGGGCGACATGGGTTATATATCTGACGGTTATATCTACATCGTCGGTCGCGCCAAGGACATGATCATCATCAATGGTAAAAACCATTGGCCGCAAGACATCGAATGGGCGGTCGAACAATTGCCGGGATTCAAATCGGGCGACATCGCCGCTTTTGCTGTCACGACACCGGGTGGCGAAGAAACCCCCGCTGTCCTCGTCCAGTGCCGCACCACCGATGAAGCCGAACGCACCAAATTGCGCGACACCATCCGCGACAAAGTGCGTTCAATCACGGGCATGAACTGCGTCATCGAACTTGTGCCGCCCCGCACACTACCACGCACGAGTTCGGGCAAGCTGAGCCGGGCCAAGGCACGCACCCAATATCTGTCAGGCGAAATTCAACCTTATGCGCTGGCTGCCTGACTTTTAATAAAAATAACGGTTTGATTACCTTACGCTAACCTATCGGCGTTATTCGGCGTTTTGTGACCAAAAAGACCACAGCCACTTCCTCTACATCCCCGGTGCCCGATTGGCGCACTGTGCTCGGCCTTGTGCAACCCAAGGATGCGGACTGGGGTCGCGTGCGCGCCGTACAAATTAACGTGATTCAGCGGCTTGCGCCTGTCCGGCTTGTCACCAATCTGCTTGGCATTGGCTGCATTGTTGCTGTTCTTATAAACAGCGTTCCCAAAATGCAGCTTTTCGCATGGGCCGCTGGTCACGCATTGCTCGCGGCGTTTTCCGCATTCCACAAACTTCGCCACCGGACTTGGCAGTACCAAACAGCAACGCTTGGTGAGCTTCATCGCGAGACGTTGTGGTCAACGGCAATTGCGCTTGGCTGGGCCGTCGTGCCCTTAATGTTCGGGAAATATTGCGATCCCTCGCAACTCATGCTGGTCTGGGCATCGTCAACGACTATGATGGCTGCGGCTGCTTTTGGTTTGTCAGCGGCCCCGCTGGCCACTGCCTTTTTCCTGCTTGTCCTGGGTGGCGCGACGGCAACAATGGCGTGGAAACTTCATCTACCTTGGGTCGCGGCAACGGGCGGACTGTTCACGTTAGGCCTCACAGGCTGCACACTTTTTGCAGGCCGCAATTTCGTTATTCATGAGGCTGCCGGTCTGGCGCTTGCCGAAAAAACCGAAGTGGTGAGCCTATTGCTTCGTGAATTCGATGATTCAGGCGGCGACTGGATGTGGCAGACTGACGCTTCGAAATGCCTCACGCATGTCAGTTCGCGCTTTGCATTCGCACTGGGTGTCGACACTGAAACACTCGAAGCCAAGCCGCTGCTGCAAATCCTTGCGGGTGACGCATGGGAAGCCGGTAATTTCTCTGCCGGGCTGCGCGAACTCGCCGAAAAGCTGAAAAAGCGCGAGAGTTTTTCCGACCTGATCCTGCCCGTCACCATCAATCATGAAGTGCATTGGTGGGAGCTTTCCGCCTCACCACGTTATGATGACCGCGGGTCATTCCTTGGCTTTCGCGGGGTTGGCTCCGATGTCACAGCCCAACGCCGCAGTGCTGACAAGATCAACCATATGGCGCGTTTCGACACGTTGACCGGCCTGCCTAACCGCTTGCAAGTGACCGAAGCACTCAGTGAAGCCATGGCCGAGGCGGATCGCTGGCGCGGTAAATGCGCATTCATGATGATCGATCTTGATCGGTTTAAGGCGGTCAACGACACGCTGGGTCATCCCGTTGGTGATCGCTTGCTGTCACGTGTTGCCGAACGGCTGAAATCGATGATGGACGGTCGCAACGTCTGTGGTCGGCTTGGCGGTGATGAATTTGCCGTCGTCGTGTTTGATGCCAGCGACCACAATAAACTCGAACGGCTCGCGCGCGGCATTATCGAAGCGCTGTCGAAGCCCTACGAAGTTGACCAGCATACGCTCTACATCGGTGCCTCGATCGGCACGGCGGTCGGCCCGCGCGACGGCCGCTCGGTCGAAATGCTTATCCGTTCGGCTGACCTTGCCCTGTATAGGTCGAAGGACCAGGGCGGGGGCGCGCACAACGCCTATGAACCGCAATTGCACCAGCACGCCGAAGAACGCCGCGTCCTTGAAATTGCACTGCGCAAGGCGCTCGAAAACAACCAGTTCATGGTGCATTACCAACCCGTCGTCAGCGCCGAAAGCGGCGTGATCGAAGGCTTCGAAGCGCTGCTCCGCTGGACTCATCCCGAACTTGGCAATATCAGCCCGGCCCGCTTTGTCCCTGTCGCCGAAGACGCGCGGCTGATCGGCCCCATCGGCGAATGGGTGCTGCGTACGGCCTGTGCAGAAGCCAAGCGCTGGCCCGATACAGTGCGTGTCGCCGTGAACGTCTCGGCGGAACAATTGACTGATTCAGGCTTCGTGACGTCCGTCATTTCTGCCCTGTCGCACAGTGGCCTTTCGCCGCACCGGCTGGAACTGGAAGTGACCGAGAGCGTCTTCATGCGCGAAGGCACGGGCGCGATTGCTGTCCTTGATCAGCTTGTTGCGCTCGGCGTCCGCCTTGCGCTTGATGATTTCGGCACGGGCTATTCGTCGCTTGGCTATTTGTCGAAATGCAAATTTAATACCATCAAGATCGACCGCCAATTCGTGCAGGGCGCGGCAAAGAATGTTCCTGAATCCGTTGCTATCGTCCGCGCCGTCGTTGCCATGGCAGGCAGCCTTGGCATGAGCACAACGGCCGAAGGTGTTGAAACCGAACTGGAACTGCAAGCGATCAAACGCCTCGGCTGCCGCAAGATTCAGGGTTATCTCTTCGGTCGCCCCATGCCCGCGAGCGAAGCACGATTGCTATTCGATGCGGATCGCGCGGTCGCTTGAAGCGCACACATTGATGGGTTAAGGCATATTTCCGGCATGCAGGAGTGTAGCTCAGCTGGTAGAGCATCGGTCTCCAAAACCGAGGGCCGTCGGTTCGAATCCGTCCACTCCTGCCAGCCGTCCTATCGGAATAGTTTACATCCCAGCGACTTGCATCGCACCCGCAACGGCGCTAAGCCATTTTCTTCGCGATAGTAATAATCTGGTTTTCCGGCCTCACCGGAGCCGGGCGGCTGTCCGCAACATGATTTGGAACTGAAACACCGTGGCAAAGACAACTCCTGGCGAATTCATCCGGCAAGTGCGCGCCGAGACGGCAAAGGTCGTCTGGCCGACCAGCCGTGAAACCATGATGACCGCCGTCATGGTCGTCATCATGACAGTTGTTCTGAGCATCTTTTTCTTCGGCCTTGATTCCGC
>JAYTWA010000294.1:0-3003 GCA_043743675.1 Sphingomonadales bacterium | reverse complement strand
CGAACAGGCCACCCAGTGCGCCAAGGGCTGCGCCTGCACCGCCGCCGCCTGAATTGCGGTTTGCGGTGACGATGTTGGGTTCAAGATAATAATCCGCCGTCTTGACCTGACCCTTGCCAAGGTTCGATCCGCGCTGCAATTCGCCGTCATCAGCCATTGCCCGCTCCATCGCGCGGCTCTGCATCGCGCGGCCACGGTTGACGAGGCCAAAGCAGCCTGATTGCTGGACGAAAACTTTCAGGATATTCTCAGGGCTGCCGAGATTATAATCGCGCCACCACTGTGTATCGGGCTCAACAATCGCGACCGTGCCAATGCGCTTTGCACAGCGCGGGATGGTCGCTTCGGCTTTTGTCTGCAACTGCTTGGCGGACGACGCCTTGCTGCCAATCTGTGCCATGGCTGGTGATGTGGCGAGCGCCGTTGCGGCGGCCAGTGAAATCAAAATACGCATGATATTCCCCTACAAAAAGTCGAGATGCGCACGCCTTTTGGCTGTTGCATCGCATCATGGAGCGACCCTGATAATGTTCCCCTAGCAGCGCGCGATTTGCTCCGCTAGTGGCGTTGTAATGACACCTCTCGACAAAATTCGTAACTTTTCCATTATCGCGCATATCGACCATGGCAAATCGACGCTGGCGGACCGGCTGATCCAGACGACCGGTGGGCTGAGCGCGCGCGAAATGTCGGCGCAAGTCCTTGATAATATGGACATTGAGAAAGAGCGCGGGATCACGATCAAGGCGCAGACAGTGCGGCTTGACTGGAAGGGTTATACGCTCAACCTGATGGATACGCCGGGGCATGTCGACTTCGCTTATGAAGTGTCGCGCAGTCTTGCTGCTTGTGAAGGTGCGTTGCTGGTTGTTGACGCGGCGCAGGGGGTGGAGGCGCAGACGCTGGCCAATGTGTATCAGTCGATTGAATATGACCATGAAATCGTGCCGGTCATCAACAAGATCGACCTGCCTGCCGCCGAGCCGGAAATGGTGCGCAAGGAGATTGAGGACATCATTGGTCTTGATGCGTCGAACGCGATCCTGACCAGCGCCAAGTCAGGCATCGGCATCGAAGACGCGCTTGATGCGATCATCGAACGCATTCCCCCACCCAAGGGAGACCGCGATGCCCCGTTGAAAGCCATGCTCGTCGACAGCTGGTATGACCCCTATCTCGGCGTCGTGATCCTGATCCGCGTGATCGACGGCGTGATCCGCAAGGGCCAGGAAATCACGTTCATGGCGGCGGGGACCAAGCATCTGGTTGACCGTGTTGGCTGCATGCGGCCCAAGATGGAAATCCTTACCGAGATCGCGGCGGGCGAAATTGGCTTCATCACGGCGCAGATCAAGGAAGTGGCGCAGACCCGTGTGGGCGATACCATTACGGATGCCAAGCGGCCCGCATTGGAAGCGCTGCCGGGGTTCAAGGAAGTCCAGCCGGTGGTGTTCTGCGGGCTGTTTCCGGTCGATGCCAATGATTTTGAAAAGCTGCGCGAGAGTATCAGCAAGCTGCGGCTCAACGATGCGTCCTTCTCGTTTGAAACCGAAAGCAGCGCCGCCTTGGGCTTTGGTTTTCGTTGCGGGTTCCTCGGGCTGCTGCACCTTGAAATCATTCAGGAGCGGCTGACGCGCGAATATGATCTCGACCTGATCACGACCGCGCCATCCGTGATTTATGAAATCCATCTGCAGCATGCCGATCCGGCTGGGGTCAAAGTGCTTCACCTGCACAATCCGTCGGACATGCCCGACCCAAGCCGGATCGAGAGCATTGAGGAGCCGTGGATCGAAGCGACGATTTATGTCCCCGACGAATATCTCGGCAGCATCCTGAAACTTTGTCAGGACCGGCGCGGCATTCAAAAGAACTTGACGTATGTCGGGGGGCGCGCGCAGGTGACTTATGAATTGCCGCTCAACGAAGTCGTGTTCGATTTTTATGACCGGCTGAAAAGCATCTCACGCGGTTATGCGAGCTTTGACTATCATCAGATTGGCCACCGGCTGGGCGATCTCGTGAAAATGAGCATCATGGTCAACGCCGAAGCAGTCGATGCGCTGAGCATGATTGTCCACCGCGGCACGGCGGAAGCGCGGGGGCGCGGCATGTGCGAACGGCTGAAGGATCTCATCCCGCGCCATCTGTTCAAAATCCCGATTCAGGCAGCGATCGGCGGCAAGGTGATTGCGCGTGAAACGATTGCCGCAATGCGCAAAGACGTGACGGCGAAATGCTATGGCGGCGACGCCAGCCGCAAGAAAAAGCTGCTGGAAAAGCAGAAAAAGGGGAAGGCCAGGATGCGCGAATATGGGAGCGTCAGCATTCCGCAGGAAGCGTTTATCGCCGCGTTGCGGATGGGGGACGAGGGGTAGGCATTATCGTGATCAGCGTGTGTTGATCACGACAATGCCGCCAGTCAATTGACGTGTTTTATGGTTGTCTTTTGCGTGCCGTTTCGTTTGCGGGAGGTCTTGGATGGACTGGACCGATCGTTCGGGTCCGCTCCGTACTTGCGGGAGCGCCGCTTGCGCCTTCAGTAGCGACGGGAGCTCTTTCACGCGAGATCGTTCCGTCAGGATTCCAAATGATCGGCTTGTTGGTGCCCTTTTTTCGTTCGGTAGTTGGCGCGCCGTCATTCATGTGCAGGCCGCTACCTTGGGCAGCCGGCGCGGCCGTGCGTCCGGTTACGCCACATTTGCCGCAGCCTTTGACGCCAGGGTCCTTAATGCCCCTCTCGACAGTGGCGGGCGCGGTGGTTGCTGTAGCAGCGAAAGCTGGCGTCAAACCCAAGCCGCTGATCATCGCGGTGCCAAGCATCGCGCCGACCGTGCGTTTCCAATATCGTATCATTATTCTCTCCCCCGCATGACATCGCGTATCGCAGTTCAACGATGTTTTGCGTCACACCACTTAACATGATGTGAACATTGAGATTTCCGCCGGACTTTGCTTTGAAGGGAGCAGGTTGAACGGGATCATCTGCACACCTACATTTCG
>JAYTWA010000293.1:0-8720 GCA_043743675.1 Sphingomonadales bacterium | reverse complement strand
TTGATATTGGCCAATCTGGATTGTCACGCCTGCCCCACCAATTGGATAGCCGAGTTTGTAGAGCAAGAGCACCGAATATTGCGAGATATAGGTCTTCAGCGGATTGGTAACGGCAGCAACCAGCGTATCGGGCGGCGGCACAATGAATGCCATATAAAGCAACGGGAACCACAGCAGTCTCATCGCTTTCATACCGACAAGCCCGTAAAGCACTGACATGATGACAAAATAGACGAGATACCCCTCAATCTCGATAATCTGTGTAATCTTTGCCATAATCGCAAGGATCAGGAGCGGAATGAACAGCACCAAAAACCGACCCAGCGGTATCGGTTGCGCAACTTTTTCAACCTCGGGCCACAAGCGCCAGATCAGCCACGCCCCCGTGACTAAAACGATTGGCCCATGACCACCCGACTCAGTCGACCAGCTGGCATCGATAATATAACCGAGCGTCGGCGCCGTCAGCGCGACCAATCCGGCAAGCAATATCCATTGATCGATAGTGATTGATTTCAAACGCGAAACGACAGTGCGCGGCGCTGGCGCGATGATTGGCGTATCAACGATATTTTCTACCACCATATCGGCCATATTGGGTCGCTAGCATTGCCGCCCTTCACTGGCAACGTGTGTAGGTTAACAGCAAGCGAAAGTCCCTCTTGCGCAACACAGGCACGCGCTTCATGAAAGGCTTGCGTGTATCCGGGGGTAAAGTGACGGCGACCAAAGCAGTGATGGCCGAAGTCGGACGCGACCCGGAACTTATAAAGGCCCATGCACGCCTGATCGCGGACACATCGACGCAGTTCGACCTTCCCAAATTCGTGCCCCCGGAAATCCCATCGTGGATCAAGCCGACGGGCGAGTTCTTCACATGGTTGATGCCTGCCTTCCCTTACATTTTCTGGGGCGCGGTTGCTTTGGTTGTTGGCCTGATCGCCTGGTTCATTTTCAACGAAGCGCGCGGGATGGCATTTCGCTGGCCGTGGCAGAAAAAACCCGAAGCCGACGAAGAACCCGAATGGACGCCCGACCAATCGGCAGCGCGCGCCTTGCTGACCGAAGCCGAAGCGCTCGCGTCCGCTGGAAGCTATGCCGAAGCCGCGCGCCTTCTGCTTCGCCGCAGTGTCGAGGATATAGCCAAGCGACGCCCCGAATTCCTGAAGCCTTCTGTCACCGCGCGCGACATATCGGTTGCTGACGCTATCCCCGGCGGTGCGCGCAACGCTTTTGCCGCGATTGCCCGCGTCGTCGAAGTCAGTGCGTTCGGCAATGCTTCGGTCAGCGCCGAGGCCTGGACACAGTGCCGCGCGGCTTATGGCGAATTCGCGCTTGCGGGGTCATGGCGTGGCTGATCGCGCGGACAGCAATCCTTTCAACATAAAGACAATCATCTGGGTGATTGTCGCCGGGCTGCTTGCGTTTGCCGGGTTCCTGTTCCTGACCGCTTATGCACCGAAATGGGACCGCGGCGGCAATGGCGGCACGCATGTCCTGTCGAAATCAGGTGTCGGTTTTTCGGGCCTCTATGCCCTCATAAAAAACCTGAAGGGTGACACTGCTTACCTCGTCGATACCAAAGATGCGCGTTATGCAAAGGGGTTGCTGATCGTCCCGCTCGAAGCGGACATGGACCCCAAATCGCTTGAGCCTTTTGTCCGCGCGCGACAGGCATCACAGATGAGCGATGCCGTCACGCTCTACATCCTGCCCAAATGGATGACGATGCCCGATCCCAAAAAGCGCGGCTGGGTTAACAAAATCGGTACCGATGGTGTCGATGTCGCGTCAGCACTTGCCGAAAAACTCGGCGCGGTTGAAGTGAATGAGGGTGAGAGCGCCAAGGGCGCACGCATCACCGGCCTCGACGATGTCGACCTGCCCGCACCGCCCAGCATTCGCTATTTGACCGAAGGCGTGACACCCGTTCTGTCCGACAGCAAAGACCGCACGATATTGGGCTGGATTGATGTCGAGGATGGTCCCGATGCTTACATCCTTGCCGACCCCGACCTTCTGTCGAACCACGCCCTGAAAACGCGCGAGGGCGCCGCTGCGGCCATTGCCATAATCGACGCGCTGCGCCCCGATAGCGAGAGCAGCATTGCTTTTGACACATCGCGCGCGGGCAGCGAGGGCAGCAATCGCAACTTGCTCCAACTCATGTTCGAACCACCTTTCCTTGCTTTCACGCTCGCTTTGATCGCAGCAGCTTTGCTGGTTGGCCTGCACGCACTCGGCCGGTTTGGCCCTCCTGCAATCGAAGGGCGCGCGATCCCGTTTGGCAAGCGCGCGCTGGCGGATAATGTCGCCACACTGATCGCCCGTGCAGGGCGCGAAGACCGGCTCGGCGACCGCTATGTCGCTGTGGTCCGCGATGCGACGGGCACAGCACTTGGCGCCGGTGCACTTTCCCCCGAAGATCTTGAACGCTGGTTGGGCAAACTTCCCGGCGGCTTTACCGATTTGGCCTTTGCTGCCCGCAATGCGCCCGATGCGGCGTCGATGCAGCGTGCAGCGGCGGCATTATTCCAGTGGAAAAAGGATGTAACCCGTGACGATAGATGACGTGAAAGCACTCGGGAACGCCATCCGCGCCGAAGTGGCCAAGGCAATCACCGGACAGACCGATACTGTTGACCTGCTGCTCGTCGCGCTTTTCGCCAACGGCCATGTCCTCCTCGAAGGACCACCGGGCACCGCAAAAACATTCTTGGCGCGCTGTTTCGCGGCGTCGCTCGGCCTCGATTATGGCCGCATCCAGTTCACGCCCGATCTCATGCCCGGTGACATTGTGGGCGCGAACCTGTTCAATTTTCAGACGTCGACATTCACGCTGACCAAGGGGCCGATATTCTGCGAACTCCTGCTTGCCGACGAAATCAATCGCACCCCGCCGAAAACGCAGGCAGCATTGCTGGAAGCGATGCAGGAACGATCGGTCACGTTCGACGGCACCACGCACAAACTGTCATCGCGCTTCATGGTCGTCGCGACGCAGAACCCGATTGAACAACAAGGCGTCTATCCGTTGCCCGAGGCGCAGCTTGATCGCTTCCTGTTCAAACATATTCTCAGTTACCCGACACTCGACGACGAACTCGCGATCGTCACCAAACATGGCGCGCAATTCGGTGCGCCCAAAATTGAAGAATGGGGCATCGCCCGCGTCGCCGATGCCAAAACCCTCGAGGCCGCCGTCGCGACGGTCGCTTCGGTTCGACTGGTCGATGATGTCGTGCGTTATGTCGTCAATCTGGTGCGGGCGACCCGCGATAGCGGTGATCTCGAAAGCGGGGCATCGCCCCGTGCGGCGGCCATGCTGGCCAGTGCCGCCCGTGCCCGCGCCGCGCTCGATGGCCGCGATTATGTTATTCCCGACGATGTGAAGGCGCTGGCCGTTCCCGTCCTGCGCCACCGTGTCATCCTGTCACCCGCCGCACAGATTGACGGTCGCCGCGTCGAACAGGTCGTCGAAAACCTTGTCGCCGCCACCGAAGTGCCGCGTTGATTTACCCTAGCGGACGCGCCGGCATCTTGGCCGCAGCGGCTTCCGTGCCGGCGTTCGCCATCGCGGTCGCTCTGCCCGCTTACTGGTATGCCGGCTTGTTCGCGGTCATTCTGATCCTTGCGCTGACCGCTGTCGATGCTGTTGCTTCTGCCCCGAAGCGCTCCATGCAGGGCCGCGTCACGGCACCGCCGGGCACCTATGTCGGGCAGAACATCGACATTGCCGTGACCGCCCCGCCGCTGTCGCAGCGTGTCGAAGCGCGGGTTGGTCATGACGAACGCCTTGTGCCCGTGAAAGAAAGTCGTGCCGTCCAAAATGGCGTCCTTGCGCTAACGTTCACCGCCGCCCGCCGTGGCACATCGATCCTCGATACGCTCTGGCTGCGCTGGGCGGGGCCGTTCGGCCTCATCTGGCGCCAGCAGCAAATCCCGTTGCATGACAGCGTCAGCATCATTCCCGACATCCGCCCTGCCCGCGCCGAGGCGCTGCGCCTGTTCCGCCGCGACATGCCAATTGGCGAAACCATGCAGCTTGACGTCGGCACCGGCGCCGAGTTTCAGGCGCTCGCCGAATATCGCGCGGGCATGGACCGCCGCGCCATCGACTGGAAACGCAGCGCGCATCATTCGAAATTGCTCGCCAAGGAATACCGGATCGAGCGCAACAACGACATCGTCTTTGCGATCGACGGCGGACGTTTGATGAGCGAACCTGTCGGTGGCTTGCCTAAGGTTGACCGCGCGGTTTCCGCTGCGCTCTCAGCTGCGTTCATCGCATTGAAACTTGGCGATAAAGTCAGCTTGTTCGGCTTCGATTCGCGCCCCCGCGTCGCCAGCGGATCGGTGTCAGGCGCGGGATCATTCGGCGTGTTCCAACGGCTCGCAGCACAGATTGATTATTCAGCGGAGGAAACCAATTACACCTTTGCCCTGACGACGCTCGGCTCAAAACTCGTGCGGCGCTCGTTGCTCCTTGTCTTCACTGACGTCGCCGATCCGACCAGCGCCGAACTCATGCTGCGGTCCGTGCAACAACTCGCCCGCAAACACCTGATCCTGTTTATCCTGATGCGCGACGTCGAGCTTGAGGAATTGGCTGCTGCCGCGCCCGACAGCGCCGCTGACGTGTCACGCGCTGTCGTCGCGGCCAGCCTCCTTCGCGAACGCCGCATTGTCATCATGCGTCTGCAACGGCTTGGCGTGCATGTCGTCGAAGCGCCCTACGAAAGGCTCGGGACCGACCTCGTCAACGCCTATCTCGACTTGAAGAAACGAGATTTGTTATGAGGAACTTCTCGTGAGTCTGGCCAGTTTCCGCGCTGAACGCGAAGAGGATTGGGCGCGCCTCGAATCGATCCTCGACCGTGTTGAACGCAAATCGCCCAAGGCGCTCGATGATGATGAGCTGTTCGCGCTTCCCGTGCTTTACCGCGCCACATTGTCGTCGCTATCGGTGGCGCGCGCGACGTCGCTTGATCGCGGCATGGTCGATTATCTCGAAGGGCTGTCGCTCCGCGCCTATCTGTATATTTACGGGATTGAACGCGGCATCGGCACGCGCATCGCCCAGTTTTTCCTGATCGACTGGCCCGCCGCGATCCGCGCGCTTTGGATCGAAACCTGGGTCGCATTTGCCCTGCTCGCAGCAGGAACGGCCGCGGGCTATCTGCTCGTACAAAGCGACCCAAGCTGGTTTAATGCGCTGATGCCGGGCGGCATGGCCGAGGGGCGCGGACCACAGGCAAGCGCTGCGTCGCTGAAATCGATCCTTTACTCGACTGAGGGCAACAACTTCCTTGGCCCTTTCGCCGCGCAGCTTTTCACACATAATGCCCAGATTTCGCTCCTTTGTTTCGCGCTTGGTTTTGCGTTCGGCGTGCCGACACTGATGCTTGTCATTTATAATGGCGCCATGATCGGCGCACTGATGCAGGTCTATGTCGCCAAGGGATTGGGCATCGAGCTGACGGCGTGGCTGTCGATCCACGGCACAACCGAACTTTACGCCATTGTCCTGTCCGCTGCGGCCGGTCTCAGAATCGGGACGACCATCGCCTTTCCCGGCGTAAAGTCACGCATGTCTGCAGCACGCGACGCAGGGCAATTGGGTGCGACCGCAATGGTCGGCGTTGTCATTATGCTCGGCGTGGCGGGCCTGCTCGAAGGATTTGCGCGGCAATTGGTGACCACCGAAACGATGCGTTTTGCCATCGGCGGCGCCATGATGACGTTCTGGCTCGCTTATTTCTATCTGCTTAGGCTTTCGCGCCGTGGCGTATAAATCACGCGATCTTCGCCGCCGTCTGATCACACCCGAAGGGGTCGATCTCGGTGTTGTCCTTGGTGAAATCGGCCAGCGGGTGTCGGCATTCCTGCTCGATTCGCTGGTGCTGATCGGTGTGCTGATTGCCATGACACTGATTGCGATATTCGGTGTTATCGGTGTTGGTCAGGCAGCGTTTCAGCCCGTCATCATCATCTGGCTGCTTGGCTTTTTCGTGCTGCGCAATTTCTATTTCATTATCATGGAAATGCGCCCGCGCGCGGCCACGTTCGGCAAACGCTGGACCGGCCTTCGCGTGGTAGCGCGCGATGGCGGGCGGCTGACCGGCGATGCCGTGATCGCTCGCAATCTGATGCGCGAGATCGAGGTTTTTCTACCACTCAGCTTGCTTGCGGGCGGTGGCGCGGGCGGGTCAGTCGATGGCTATACGACCTTGTTCGGCCTTGGCTGGACTGGCGTTTTCTTGCTCTTTCCCTATTTCAATGCTGACCGTTTGCGCGTCGGCGATCTATTGGCGGGAACCTGGGTGATCCAGACGCGCCCCAAAAAACTGGTCACCGATTTGTCGGTCGCGCGCATGGCCGCCGTCACCTTCACGCCCGCGCAATTGAGCGCTTACGGTGTCTACGAACTCGACACGCTCGACGCTGTCATCCGCCGCAGCGATCCCACCGCCCGCCAGATGGTCGCGCAAACCATTATCGACCGGATCGGCTGGACCAGCGATGTGACTGACATCGACGGCTTCCTGAATGCCTATTACGCCCAATTGCGCGCTGCCCTAGAGGGCGGCCTTCTCCTCGGGCGGCGACGTGAAAGCAAACATGACGCCACCTTATCGACCGCGACCAGCAGCTTCAGTTTCAGCGGTGACCAGCTCGCCGTTTATGGCGAACCCGAATATGAAAAACTCGGTGAAGTTTTGCGCATGAAGGACGACACGGCTCGCCTTCGCGTGGCACAGGCGATCATTAACAAGATCGGCTGGACCAGCGACGTGACTGACATCGACAGCTTCCTGAAATCCTATTACGCCGCGTTGCGCGAACGCTTCGAACGCGGAATGCTGAACAAGGTGAAGATTTAATTTACCGTATGTGAAACAATCACGCGCGAACGCCGTATCTCTTTTGAAGTCGTTTGGGCTTCAAAGGGAATTTCTATGAAAAAGTTCAGCTTAGCGGCCATAACTGCCATTGGTATGGCTGTTGCCTCGCCCGCCTCGGCCGCGCAATTCGGCTTCACATTCGCCACAAGCACACCCCTTTTCGGTGGACCCGTTGCCGGCAATGGCGTCTTCACAACATCGAATACGGCAATGACAATTGCCGGACGCACAGCATTTGCGATCACCTCGATCACCGGGTTCGTCAACGGCATTGCCATCGCGGCCCCAACTGGCAGCTACGGCAATTATTTCACAACAGGGCCATCATTCCTCGACGGATCGGGCACAAGTTTCATGAATGCCAACGGCGGCCGGATCGATTTCTTCTATCAGGATAATGCCCAGCAATATCGCGTGAACACCTTCAGCCCTGGATCGTCGTCGTTCGTCAGTGCCACATCCGCCGCAGTCGCCGCCGTGCCTGAAAGCTCGACATGGGCCATGATGCTTGCAGGGTTCGCCATTGTCGGCAGTGCCCTGCGCCTGCGCCACCGCAAGTCGGTTCGCGCTGTCGCTTAACGCGGTTGCAACCTCCACCCCCGGCGATTAGGACGCTAAGGCTTCACTGATAAGGGGGTGGAGCGTGATCGGCATCATCATGGGCAGCCAGTCCGACTGGGAAACAATGCGGCACTGCGCCGACATTCTGACGACGCTTGATGTCCCCCACGAAACAAAAATTGTCTCGGCGCACCGCACGCCTGATCGCCTTTACGACTATGCCAAAGGCGCTGCCGAACGCGGAATCAAGGTGATCGTCGCGGGCGCGGGCGGTGCCGCACATCTCCCCGGCATGGCCGCCGCCATGACCGCACTTCCCGTGCTCGGCGTGCCCGTTGAATCCGCGGCGCTGAAAGGCATCGATAGCTTGCTTTCGATTGTCCAGATGCCCGGCGGCGTTCCCGTGGCGACGCTCGCGATCGGTAAGGCGGGCGCGATCAATGCCGGATTGCTCGCCGCGTCGATCCTCGCGCTATCCGACGCGGCATTGGCAACAAGGCTCGCGGCATGGCGCGCAGCACAGACCGACGGGGTTGCGACCGATCCCGCATGAAGACGCTGGCACCAGGCTCTACCATCGGGATTATCGGCGGCGGACAGCTCGGGCGGATGCTCGCGCTTGCCGCGGCCCCGCTCGGTTATCGCGTCCACATCCTTGATCCCGATCCTGAATGCTGCGCAGCATCTGTCGCAGCAAAGTTGACCGTTGCGGCCTATGATGACCGCGCAGCACTCGCCGCTTTTGCCGCCGAAGTTGATGTCGCGACCTATGAATTTGAGAATATAGACGCCGGGCCGCTCGAAGAAATTGCGTCGCGCGTGCCTTTGTTTCCGCCCCTGAATGCGCTCCGCATCGCCCAGGACCGGATTGCCGAAAAAACCTTCGCCACAGCGCATGGTGGACAAACCGCCGCGTGGGCAGCGGTCAACAGCCGCGCTGATCTCGACACAGCCATTGCGCAAGTCGGCACCCCCGCCATCCTCAAAACAACGCGGTTCGGCTATGATGGCAAAGGGCAGGCCCGGCTGACCTCCGCCGCCGATGCTGACACCGCATGGGCCATGATCAGCGGCAACCCCGCGATTCTCGAAGCGATGGTCGCCTTTGACCATGAATTTTCGATCCTTGTCGCGCACGGACAGGACGGCAGCAGCGTCACATGGGACGCGCCCGAAAATGTCCACGTCGATGGCATCCTCGCCAGATCGACCGTACCACCGCATTCAGAGATCATCGCGCAGGTCGAAGAAGCA
>JAYTWA010000292.1:0-2527 GCA_043743675.1 Sphingomonadales bacterium | reverse complement strand
CGACCGCTTTGGCCCGAATGGTGCGGCGGCGATTGTGGTGCAGGGCAGCAATCTCGCGGCGAAATTGCAATCGGGGTATCTCTACACTTACGCGTTGGTGATGCTGATCGGGCTTAGTGCGGCGGCGACGTGGGTTATGACGCGATGAGCGGTATTCTCACGCTGATGATCACGCTACCATTGCTTGCTGCGCTCGCATGTCTTTATGTGTCGACGGATCAGGCGAAATGGCTCGCACTCGCCGCCACACTCGCCAATTTCGTGCTGGGCATCGTCCTGTGGATCAATTTTGATCCCGGTGGCGCACAGTGGCAATTTCAGGAAATGATCCCGCTGTTCGGGCGCTTTTCATGGAGCCTCGGCATCGATGGTATCGCCCTGATGCTGATCATGCTCAGCGTTTTCCTCATGCCGATCTGCGTGGCGGCATCTTGGGATTCGATCACAAAGCGTGTTGGCGAATATATGGCGGCGTTCCTCCTGATGGAGGCGCTGATGATCGGCGTGTTCGCCGCGCAGGATTTGTTCCTGTTCTACATCTTCTTCGAAGCCGGCCTGATCCCGATGTATTTGATCATCGGCATCTGGGGCGGCGCGAACCGGATTTACGCGAGCTATAAATTCTTCCTCTACACGCTGTTAGGCTCCGTTCTGATGCTGGTCGCGATGCTTTGGATGGCGCAGCGGGCGGGAACGACTGACATCCCGACGCTGATGCAGTTTGATTTCGACCCGCAAGCACAAAAATGGCTATGGATTGCCTTTTTTGCATCGTTCGCAGTCAAAATGCCAATGTGGCCGGTGCACACCTGGCTGCCCGATGCGCATGTTCAGGCACCGACGGCAGGGTCAGTGATCCTTGCAGGCGTGCTGCTCAAGATGGGTGGCTACGGCTTTATCCGCTTCCTGCTGCCGATGTTTCCTGAAGGAACGGCGCACTGGTTCTGGCTCGTCATGGGCCTGTCGATGATTGCGGTTGTCTATGCCAGTCTCGTCGCGCTGGTGCAGTCCGACATGAAGAAACTTATCGCTTATTCCAGCGTTGCGCACATGGCGTTTGTCACCATTGGCCTGCTGGCGTTCAACCGGCAGGGGATTGAAGGCGCGATGCTGGTGATGCTCAGCCATGGCCTCGTTTCAGGTGCTTTGTTCCTGTGCGTGGGCGTGGTTTACGACCGGCTGCACACGCGTGAGATTGGGCGTTATGGTGGCCTTGCCAACAATATGCCGGGTTATGCACTGATCTTTCTGATCTTCACGATGGCGTCGGTTGGGTTGCCGGGCACCAGCGGTTTTGTCGGTGAGTTTCTCGCGCTGGTTGGTGCCTACAAAGCCAACAGCTGGGTCGCGTTTGTCGCGACAACCGGGATCATTCTCGGCGCGGCTTATATGCTCTATCTCTACGCACGGATGATTTACGGGAGGGCAGCGGGCGACGATACGCTGGCCATGACAGACCTCAACAAACGCGAAATCGCAATTTTTGTGCCGATTGTTGCCACCGTATTCTGGATGGGCATTTATCCCGAGAGTTTCCTGAAACCGATGCGCCGCGACGTGGGCACGATTGTCGCGCGGATCGAACGCGCCAATCCCGGCGGTGATGCGCAATTGGCGGCGGGTAAACAAGAACATGCCGTTGAAGGGCATCATTGATGGATTATCTGCTGACCCTTCCCGAACTTATCCTGACCATCGGGGCCATTGTCCTGATGCTCGTCGCGGCATGGCGTGGTGACGATGCGACGCCCGCAATTTCGATTGCGTCGGTCGCGCTGTTGATCGCGGCGGCGTGCGTCGCGGGCATTCCGCCTGGCGGACATGGATCTGGTTTTGACGGCACATTCCGCGCCGATACATTCGCCGGCTTTGCCAAAGTTCTGATCTATCTCGCCACTGCAGTCTCGATTACCATAGCGCCGCGTTTCTTCGCTGCGGGGGATCGTCTGCGTGCTGAATATCCGGTGCTGATCCTGCTCGCGACGGTTGGCGCGGGGATCATGGTGTCCGCGGCAGACCTGATTATGCTTTACATCGGGATCGAGCTGCAATCGCTCGCGTCCTATGTGCTGGCCAGTTTCATGCGTCGTGATCAGCGCTCAGCAGAGGCGGGGTTGAAGTATTTTGTCCTTGGTGCGCTGGCGTCGGGCATCCTGCTTTACGGTATGAGTCTTGTTTACGGGTTCACGGGCACAACGACCTATGACGGTATCGCTCGCGCATTCGATGCAGGACTAACAACGGGGCAACTCTTTGGTTTGGTCTTCGTGTTTGCGGGGCTGGCCTTCAAGATATCGGCCGTTCCATTCCACATGTGGACGCCTGATGTTTACGAAGGCGCGCCGACGCCCGTGACGACATTGTTTGCCTCTGCGCAAAAGGTCGCTGCGATGGCAATGCTGACGCGGATTGCGGTTGAGGCGATGGGTTCGGCGACGATGGAATGGCGGCAGATTGTTATATTTGCTTCGTTAGCGTCAATTGCCCTTGGTGCGGCGGGGGCGATTGGACAGACGAACATCAAACG
>JAYTWA010000291.1:0-5738 GCA_043743675.1 Sphingomonadales bacterium | reverse complement strand
CGCAAAGATAATCAAACTGCCGGTAAAGGTCATCACACTAGGCACTATCAGTAGGAGTGCAAAAAAGCCTGACATGCCCAGATCATGCAAACGCCGCACCGTGAGATCGAAGACTGGATAAATCAGGCCGAAAATTGCGATGCGAAACAGGATGTTTGAAGCGAGCAAATTGTCCAGCCCCCACGCGGCGGCAAGGATCAGCGGGACGGCGATCACGAATTTTAGATATGATTTTTCATCGGCGCGCTGTGGCCATTCGCGCGCCTTTGTCTGCGTTGGCTCACCTGCAAAAAATGACACGATCACGGCGGACAACGCAAGCGGCGCGCAGGCAATATAGCCAAAGCGCCAGTCCACTGTTGCTGCGCCCCACAACGCAATCGTGCCCGCCAGAAACGCGCCGATACGCCAGCCATATTGCGACATGCCCGAACCAACGCCAAGTTGCTGTCGATCAAGCAATTCGATGCGATAAGCATCGATGACTATGTCATAGGTTGCACCCGCAAAGCCCAACACAAGTGCGGACAACAGCACTTTCTGCACCCCATCGGCCGGGTTCGCATTCGCCAGCAGGACAATGCCGCCCATCGTCGCAACCGCGCACAACACAAGCCAAGTGCGCCGCTGTCCAAAAGTGGAGGCAAACGGCAATTTAATCCGGTCCACAATCGGCGCCCACGCCCATTTGATGCTGTAAATCAGCAGGACGAGCGCAAAGGCCGAAATCGTTTTGCGTTCAATGCCCCCTTCGGACAAACGCTGCGTTAGGGTTGCAGCGAGCAAGGTGAAGGGCAGGCCGGACGAGATTCCGAGGAAGAACGCCGCAAGCGGTGCGCGCTGAATATAAGGTTTGACCGCAGCGAGGAAGCCGCTCTCTGTCTGTGCCGTGCTGGCCTCTGTCATGTGCGATCCCCTTCTATTGACGCCCCTTCTAACCAAAGTCGGGGCATGGGCAAGGACGCTCGCCTTTCCATCGCTTTCCCCTGTTTCAAGATGCGGGCAATGCGCGTATCGCGCGTTGATGAAACGAACTGAAGACAATCCACCCGCAAAAGACGGTGACCGCATCGCCAAACTGCTCGCGCGCGCCGGCGTGGCGAGCCGTCGTGAGATTGAACGCATGATCGAGGACCGGCGGATTGCGCTGAATGGCGTCGCGCTGGAGACGCCTGCGACGATCCTGAAGTCGCTGAAAGGGATCACTGTCGATGGCAAACCGGTTGCCCCGCCCGAAACCGCGCGGTTGTTCCGCTACAACAAGCCGACGGGATTGCTGGTGGCCGAGCGTGATTTCACGGATCGTCCGACGATTTATGACAAATTGCCCAAGGAATTGCCGCGCGTCGTGCCTGTTGGTCGGCTCGATCTGAATACCGAAGGGTTGTTGCTGTTGACCAATGACGGCGAATTGAAGCGCCTGCTTGAACTGCCCTCAACGGGCATCCCGCGCACCTATCGCGCGCGGACTTATGGCCCGGTTAGTCAGGCACAGCTTGAAGATTTGATCGAAGGCGTCGAAGTCGAAGGGGTGCGCTATGGCAGCATCAATGCCAATCTCGAACGGCGCACCGGGACCAATCAGTGGATTGAAATGACGCTGACCGAAGGCAAAAATCGTGAAGTCCGCCGCGTGCTCGAACATCTTGGCCTGCAAGTCAGCCGCCTGATCCGCACCGCCTATGGTCCCTTCCCGCTGGCCGACATGCCATCGGGCGCGGTTGACGAGATCAAGCAGAACATCGTCGTCGAATTCATGAAGAACATGAAGGGCATGAAGACAGTGTCGGTCGATGGCAGCTCCACACAAGCCGTCGGTCGCGCACCGCGCCGTCGCGATGATGCGCCGCGCCCAAGGTCAACACCTCCCGTTGCAAGGGCTCCGGTCAAAGTGGCCGAACCGGCACTGTCGCCACGCCGCGCCCGCGCCGCCAATTATGCGCCCAAACTCGAACGTGAGGCCGCGGAGAAGGCATCAGCAACCCCGGCCAAACGCAAACATTGGTATGACGGTCCCAAAAAACCCGTTCGCCCAAGCGCCACGCCACGCGGACGAGGGCCCAAGTAAATGCGCATCATAGCGGGCCTGTATCGCGGCCGACCTATCATTGCGCCCAAGGGTGACGCGACACGCCCCACGGCGGATCGCACACGCGAGGCTTTGTTCTCGATGCTCACGAGCCGCCTCGGCAATTTCGAAGACCTCCGCGTGGTCGACTTGTTTGCGGGCTCGGGCGCGCTTGGCCTCGAAGCACTTTCACGTGGCGCAGCGGCTTGCACTTTTGTAGAACAGGACGGCGCAGCGCTCGACAGCCTGCGCACCAACATCGCCAAGCTGGGGGCAAGCGGCGCCGAAGTCCGCGCGCAATCGGTCATGGCGCTCGGCCCCGCGCCTGCGCCCTATGACCTCATCTTGCTCGACCCGCCGTATGAAAGCGGCGCGGGCGTCGTCGCGCTGGAACGGCTGTTGCGACTGGGCTGGATCGCACCGGGCGCGCTGGCCAGTGTGGAGACGACCAAGAAGGAAATCGTGGCGGTTGAGGGCTTCGAGGTTGATGTTGAACGCGTGCATGGCAAGGCTAAATTGACGTTGTTGCGCGCTTAATCGCTTTTATCGAACGCCATTTCTGCGAGTGCGATAACTTCAGGGTCGGCGTCGAGCGGTTCCATCGAAACGCCCGCTTCCAACCGATCCGCAATATAAGTCAGCGCTGCGATCCGCGCGGCTTTTTTGTCATTGCCGTCGATCACGCGCCACGGCGCCCAGCGGGTGTCGGTGCGTTCGAACATGTCGTGATAGGCACTCAGATAATCGGCCCGCCGCGCGCGATTGCGATAATCATCCTTGCCGGTTTTCCAGCGTTTCCACGGATCGGCAAGGCGTTCCTTGAAGCGCTTGTCCTGTTCTTTCTGCGTTATGTGCAGAAAGATTTTGATCAGCGTGACATTGTTGTCTTTTTGCTGCGCTTCGAACTCGTTGATCTCATCATAAGCGCGCTTCCAGTCTTTCTCGCTACAATACCCCTCAACGCGCTCGACGAGGACGCGGCCATACCAGGTGCGATCAAAGATATTGATCTCGCGCTTGGCGGGCAGGCGTTGCCAGAAGCGCCACAGAAAGTGATGCTCGCGCTCGATTTCAGTGGGCGCGGCAATCGGCCAGACTTCGAAATGGCGCGGATCCCAACCCGATGTCAGCCGCGCAATCGCCCCGCCCTTTCCGCTCGCATCCCAGCCCTCAAATGCGATGATCGCCGATTTGCCGTGGATGATGTGCGCAGTCTGAATACGCCACAAACGATCCTGCAACTTGGCAAGATCGGCGTCGTAATCGCCATCATAATCCTTGCCGTCTTCGAAATCTTTCAGGTCGATGGCCATCGCAGTCCCCTTTGCGTGCATTTAGTCTAGCACGCGAATCCCCAACTCACGCAATTGCTTTGGCGTTGCGGGGGCAGGGGCGTTCATCATCAGGTCTTCGGCTTTCTGGTTCATCGGGAAGGTGATGACTTCACGGATATTCGGCTCATCCGCGAGCAGCATGACGATGCGGTCGATCCCCGGTGCCGAGCCGCCGTGTGGCGGTGCGCCAAGTTTGAAGGCGTTGATCATGCCGGTGAAATTCTCGTCAACTTGCGCCTGCGTGTAGCCCGCGATTTCGAAGGCTTTGTACATGATGTCGGGCCGGTGGTTGCGGATTGCGCCCGATGAAAGCTCAATGCCGTTGCAGACGATGTCATATTGATAAGCAAGAATATCGAGCGGGTTCATGGTTTCGAGTGCGTCCATCTCGCCCTGCGGCATCGAGAAGGGGTTGTGGCTGAAATCGATTTTCTTGGCGTCCTCGTCATATTCATACATCGGGAAATCGACGATCCAGCAAAATTCGAATTTTGTTGCGTCGATCAGGCCGAGCTCTGTGCCGATACGGGTGCGCGCGGCACCAGCCAGTTTGGCGGCGGTTGCTTCGGGTCCGGCAGCAAAGAAAATGCCATCATCTGGGCCGAGGCCGAGTGCGGCAACGAGTTTGCGTGTTGCCTCCTCACCGTGGTTTTTGGCGATGGGGCCGCCCAGTTCGCCGCCCTTTTGTGTGATATAGCCGAGCCCGGCATAGCCTTCGGTTTGTGCCCAGGCATTCATGTCATCGAAGAATTTACGGCTTTTTTCGGCAGTGCCGGGCGCCGGGATCGCACGAACGACGCTGCCTTCCTCAACCATTGACGCAAAGCGGCCGAAGCCCGATCCTTTGAAATGGTTAGACACATCGGTGATGATAATCGGATTGCGAAGGTCGGGCTTGTCCGACCCGTATTTCAACATTGACTCGCGATAAGGAATACGCGGGAATGGCACTGCGCTCACGCTGCGGCCATTGGCAAATTCTTCGAAAACGCCGTGCAATACGGGTTCAATCGCCGCAAAAACATCGTCTTGCGTGACGAAGCTCATTTCAAAATCGAGCTGATAAAATTCGCCTGGTGAACGATCCGCGCGCGCATCTTCATCGCGGAAGCAGGGGGCGATCTGGAAATAGCGGTCGAACCCGGCGACCATCAGCAGCTGTTTGAACATCTGCGGCGCTTGCGGCAGGGCATAGAATTTGCCCGGATGCACACGGCTCGGCACCAGATAATCACGCGCGCCTTCGGGGCTGCTTGCGGTCAGGATCGGCGTTTGAAATTCGGTGAAGCCCTGCGCGATCATGCGCTGGCGGATTGAGGCGATCACATTCGAGCGCAGGACAATATTGGCATGAAGCCGCTCACGCCGCAGATCGAGATAGCGGTATTTAAGCCGGATTTCCTCGGGATACTCCGCCTCTCCAAACACCGGCATTGGTAGCTCCGCCGCTGCAGACTGAACCACAACATCGGCGGCGCGCACTTCGATTTCACCCGTCGGTAGACCCGAATTCGCAGTCTCGGCAGATCGCGCCACGACAATACCCGTCACGGTGACAACAGACTCCGCGCGCAATTTGTCCAGCACGGAATGTGCGGGACTGTCTGTATCGGTCACAATCTGGGTGATCCCATAATGATCACGCAGATCGACGAATAGTAGGTTGCCATGGTCGCGCTTGCGGTGAATCCAGCCCGACAAGCGAACGGTTTCGCCGACGTGGGCGGCGCGCAACTCGGCGCATTTGTGCGAACGATAAATATGTTGTGTCATGACGGGGCTAACACAGGCGCGCAGCTGAATTGTCAAGGCGCGTAAGGTCGCTATGGGAGACCCATGAAGATTCATCCGTTGATTAGCGACAGTGCGACCCTCGCCGAATTCTGCAAGCGCATGGCAAAAGCCAATTTTGTCGCCATTGATACTGAATTCATGCGCGAGAATACGTTTTGGCCTGAACTCTGTTTGATTCAAGTGGCTGACGAGCATGAGGCAGCGGCCATTGATCCGATGGCAGCGGGCATGGACCTGAAACCGCTGCTAGACCTGATGACCGAGAATGAAGACGTTCTGAAAGTCTTTCATGCAGGCGGGCAGGACATTGAAATCGTTCACAATCTGACGGGAAAAACGCCGCACCCACTGTTCGACACTCAGATTGCCGCGATGGCACTGGGCCAAGGCGAACAGGTCGGTTACTCGAACCTTGTCGATCAATGGCTTGGCATCCCGCTCGATAAGGTCGCGCGCTTTACCGACTGGGCACGGCGCCCGCTTGATGACCGCCAGATTGATTATGCGATTGGCGACGTGACGCATCTCGCCAAGATTTTCCC
>JAYTWA010000290.1:0-3908 GCA_043743675.1 Sphingomonadales bacterium | reverse complement strand
CCCTTCGACAAGCTCAGGGCGAACGGTATTTGTTGATTATGCGCGTTACAGCTTGACGACGTTTGATGAAACCGGCGCTTCGCCTTCGATGTAAAGTGACGTCATGGGTTCATCCGTGACCTCGATGGTTTCAACCGACCCAAAGCCGTTGAAGCCGGTCCGCATCGCACAGCCATAAGCGCCAAGCATGCCGATTTCGATGTAATCGCCGGCCTTAGTGTCAGCAGGCAAGTAAAACGGTCCCGCCATATGGTCCATGTCGTCGCACGTTGGCCCATAGAAGCTGAACGCCATATTCTTCGCATTCGACTCCGGTTTGCGGAGCAATTCAACGGGAAAGCGCCAACCGATGTGCGCGGCGTCGAACAGCGCACCATAAGCACCGTCGTTGATATACAGCTCTTCGCCACGCCGCTTTTCAACGCGGACAAGCAGCGACGAATATTCGGCACAGAGCGCACGGCCGGGTTCGCACCAAAGTTCGGACGAATAGCTGACGGGCAAGTCTTCGAAGCATTTGTGGATGACATCGAAGAAGACTTCGAGGGGCGGTGGCTCCATGCCGGGATAGCTGCTTGGGAATCCGCCGCCGACATCCACGACATCAACGGTGACACCGGCGTCGACGATGGCAGTGCGAACACGCTGCATCGCATCCGAATATGCCGCAGGTGACATGGCCTGGCTACCGACGTGGAAGCAGACGCCGAGTGCGTCGGCAAGTTGCCGTGTTGCAATAAGAAGTTGTCGGACTTCATGTGGTTCCGCGCCGAACTTCGATGCCAGACTGAGCTTTGAATGTTCCGACGACACGCGCAGACGGACGCACAGCGTAAGGTCAGTCGCTCTCTTTGTGGCACGCTCAATCTTTTCGAGCTCTTCCATCGTGTCGAGCGAGTAGGTGCGGACACCATGTTCGAAATAGGCTTCGGCGATGGCCTCCTCGGCCTTGACCGGGTGCATGAAGCACAAGGTTGCTTGTGGAAGCGTGCGCGCGACAAGACGTACTTCGGCAATCGACGCCACGTCATAATGCGTGATGCCGCTACCCCACAGGATCGTCAGCAAGTCAGGCGACGGATTTGCTTTGACCGCATAGATTGAGCGTCCCGGAAACTTCTCAACAAAGAATCGGGCGGCGCGCGATGCAGCGTGCGGACGAATAAGCGTAACCGGCTGAACCGGTTTTTGGGACGACGCTAGCCCCAGCGCGTTATGATGATTGAGCAACTCAAGGGACCTCCAAATGGCTTTCGCCGTATTGTGAAGCTGCCTTGCGGTTGGAAGTCCCATGGGGCAGCAGGAAGCGCGCACATATGTATGCGATGGTTTGATGTAAAGACCCGATTGATGCATTGGTCGCGAAATAGGCACGAAATGGAAAAACTTTGAGAAATCCAACGCTTTCAGGAGTCCGGCAAGCGGCTGCTGCGGTCGCAAAAATCCTGCCCCCGACGCCGTTGATGTCGTTCGAGGTTGCCGATGCAACAATTTATGCAAAAGCCGAATCGCTTCAGCCGATTGGAGCGTTCAAAATCCGCGGGGCTTGGCACCGATTGAGTTCGCTGCTGGACGATGAACGGGCGCGGGGTGTTGTGGCGTTTTCGTCGGGGAATCATGCGCAGGGGGTTGCTTGGGCGGCTCAGAGGCTCGGCATTGCCGCAACGATAGTCATGCCACGTGATGCGCCGACTGCCAAAGCCGAACGAACGCGCGAATTGGGCGCGACAGTTATTTTCTATGACAGGCTGACAGAAAACCGCGAGGCAATAACGAAGGGCATCGCCGACAGAACTGGCGCGACGATTGTTCCACCGTTCGCGGATCCGTGGGTGATTGAGGGGCAGGGAAGTGTCGGCATCGAGGCGATTGATCAGCTTGCGGCCATGGGCATTGCTCCGCCTGATCTCGTCGTTGCCTGCTGTGGTGGCGGTGGACTTGCGTCGGGGCTGGCGCTGGCGTGTCCTGATGCTGACATCGTTACTGTCGAGCCCGAGGGTTGGGATGACATGGCGCGGTCTTTGGCAGGCGGTAAAATCGTGCCGGTCATTGACACCAGCGTGCCGACGGCGTGCGATGCGTTGATGACGGTATCCGCCTCGCCGTTGACGTTTGGCATTCTTCAGTCCCGGGGCGCTACTGGCGTGTGGGTTTCGCCAACCGAAGTTGAGGATGCGATGCGTTTTGCGTTCCACAAGCTGCGACTTGTGATTGAACCAGGCGGCGCCGTAGCGCTTGCGGCGATCCTGAGCAGGAAAGTAAAACCGAAAGAGCGGACATTGATTACGCTGTCGGGCGGGAATGTTGACGCAGCACAATTTGCAGCGGTGTTGCCGCAATGAGTTTTGGTTTCGTGCTGATGGCGTTGGCAATGCTTGGCGCAACAGCGCTTGCTTGGGGTGGTTACACGCTGATCAATTCCGGCAAGGACAAAAAGCGGGGGTGGTTGATGATAGCCGTCGCCGGTGTCGTTGTGGGCAACGTTCTGATCCTGACCGTTTAACGATCCGGCAGGTTGTCCAGAGTCCGACGAATTTCGCGTAAAGTGTTACGCGTGAGTTCAATGTCACCTATGGGAATTTCATGGAGCAACTGTTCAAACTCAGGCGACATCGAAAGCACCGCTGATTCTAATGTTTTTTGTCCTAATGGCGTTATGCAGAATCGCTCATCGACATCGCTGATAAGGCCGAATTCAATGGCGCGTTCAACCTCGCTTTCAAACATATCGTCCATTCCGGCCATCGCCCATTTCAAGCTCGCCCGTGACTCTCCCTTAGGCCCGACGCCAATCATGTGGCTCAAAATCGCGAGCTGATTTTCGTCAAGACCAGCGGGACGACTGCTGTTCACTCGTTTCTCGATCAAAGGTTCGATGCGCCCGATTTCAATAAAGAGATTTAGAACCGTCTGTTGCCAGTGATTGAGCGCCATCTGGGCTTCCTTACCGGATCGGCGAATCGGGGGCGAGGCGCATGTCGAGATAGCGATCAACTGAACTCATCAATTCGACCTGTTCCTGTTCGAAGAAATGGTTTGCCCCGCGAATTTCGTCATGGTGGATCGTAATGTGCCGCTGGGTCCGCAGTTTATCGACCAGTTTTTGCACTGCGTTTGGCGTGACAACTTCATCGCCTGTGCCCTGAATAATAATCCCGGATGACGGGCACGGCGCAAGGAAGGTGAAATCATACATGTTCGCTGGCGGGGCAATCGATATGAAGCCCTTGATTTCCGGACGTCGCATCAGCAGCTGCATGCCGATCCACGCGCCAAAGCTAAAACCAGCGATCCACGTTGTTTGCGCTTCGGGATGAATCGACTGGACCCAATCAAGTGCCGAGGCAGCATCCGACAATTCGCCAACGCCATTGTCGAAGACGCCCTGTGATTTGCCAACGCCACGAAAATTGAAGCGCAGCGTCGCAAAGCCCCGGCGCGTAAACGTCTGATACAATGACTGGACGATGCGGTTGTTCATCGTGCCGCCGCCTTGCGGATGCGGATGCAGGATCATGGCAACGGGCGCGCGCGGACGCGGTCCTGGATTGAAACGACCTTCAAGGCGACCTTCCGGTCCCGGAAAAATAACTTCGGGCATGGGCACTTTCTGTAAAAATTGGGCGCGCGTTGCAGGTGTCGCGCGTTGCGGTCGCGGCCTATATAGGCAAGGAGGCGTTTAGAGCAACGATAACGGACATACTACACTTGGCCGACAGGCTTTACCTTGATCATGCGGCGACGACGCCAGTGCTGGCCGCGGCACGTGCGGCCGTTGCCGAAGGCTTTTCGCTTTGGGCAAACCCGTCTTCGCCTCATGCCGAAGGTCGGTCCGCACGGGCGGCACTGGAAGATGCCAGAGCGCGAATCAAGACTGTGCTCGATTGGGCCGGGGACGTGTTGTTCAC
>JAYTWA010000289.1:0-4280 GCA_043743675.1 Sphingomonadales bacterium | reverse complement strand
CAAACCATCGAAGCTGAAAGCGGATATGGATCTCAATACGGGTTCGAAGGCGCTTGATAACGCCATTCAGCATGCCTTCGAAAATCCGAAACTGCTCCTGTATCGCCTCCAATCGAGTGCCTATAAATTTGCTTGGGCGCTGATTCCTTTATCGCTGCCGTTCATGTGGCTCATTTTCGCGTGGCGACGGCAATTTAAAATCTATGATCACGCAATTTTTGTGACGTATTCGATCTCTTCGGTCATACTATTATTAATTGTCATGGCGCTGATCGGCGCCATTGGGATCAACGCCACACCGCTACTAATGCTTCTGCCTTTGCACTTCTTTTTGCAGCTTAAAGGGGCGTATTCGCTGACATGGTTCAGCGCGAGTTGGCGTATGATCACTCTTCTGTTTGTCGCAGCATTTGTGCTGATTGCGTTCGCGCTGTTGTTGCTGGTGCTTGGATTGATGGGCTGACTTTCGGCTTCTAAATACCCTCCACGAATCAACGGAGTATGTGCACGTGAGCGACATCAACAAAGTGGTGCTGGCCTACTCGGGAGGGCTAGACACCAGCGTTATTCTGAAGTGGTTGCAGCAAACCTATGGCTGTGAAGTCGTGACGTTTACGGCCGACCT
This sequence comes from Sphingomonadales bacterium, assembly GCA_043743675.1. Classification (GTDB taxonomy): domain Bacteria; phylum Pseudomonadota; class Alphaproteobacteria; order Sphingomonadales; family Sphingomonadaceae; genus Sphingomonas_O. The sequence goes on along the minus strand of JAYTWA010000289.1, from coordinate 3,655 downwards.
TGGCCAGGGTGAAGAGCTCGAACCGGCGCGAGCTAAGGCCCAGCTTATGGGTGTCAAGAACGAACATATCTTCATTGACGATCTGCGCGAGGAATTTGTCCGCGATTATGTCTTTCCGATGATGCGCGCCAATGCGGTTTATGAAGGGCTTTATCTGCTCGGTACATCAATTGCGCGACCGCTGATTGCCAAACGTCAGGTTGAGATTGCGCGGATGGTCGGGGCGGACGCAGTCAGCCATGGCGCGACCGGCAAGGGCAATGATCAGGTGCGCTTCGAACTCGGCTATTATGCGCTTGCGCCCGACATCAAAGTCATTGCCCCCTGGCGCGAATGGGACTTGCACAGCCGCACGGCGTTGATTGCTTATGCCGAAGCCCATCAGATACCGGTGGCAAAGGACAAGCGCGGTGAAGCGCCGTTTTCAACAGATGCCAATATCCTGCACACGTCGTCTGAAGGCAAAGTGCTCGAAGATCCGTGGGATGAAGTCCCTGATTATGTCTATTCGCGCACAGTGAACCCCGAAGACGCGCCCGATACCCCCGAAGTCATCACCATCGATTTCGAGCGTGGCGACGCGGTGGCGGTTAATGGCGAGGGCATGTCGCCCGCGACGTTGCTTGCCAAACTCAATGATCTGGGCTGTGCCCACGGCATTGGCCGTCTCGATCTGGTCGAAAACCGGTTCGTCGGCATGAAATCGCGCGGCATGTATGAAACGCCGGGGGGAACGATCCTGCATCTTGCGCATCGCGGGGTCGAGCAGCTGACACTGGATCGCGGTGCGGCGCATCTGAAGGATGAGCTTGCGCCCCGCTATGCCGAGCTGGTTTATAACGGATTCTGGTTCAGCCCAGAGCGCGAGATGCTGCAAGCGGCCATAGACCACTCGCAAGCGAAGGTCACAGGCACGGTGCGGCTGAAACTCTATAAAGGAGCCTGCCACATCAGCGGGCGCAAATCGCCGCACTCGCTCTATTCTGAAAAGGTTGTGACGTTCGAGGATGATGCCGGTGCCTATGACCAGCGCGACGCCGAAGGGTTCATTAAACTGAACGCATTGCGCTTGCGCTTGCTGGGACGGCGCGACCGATAGACGCATTTTGTTAATCAATTTTCTTGAAGCGTTAACTATCTTTTAGCGGTTCGCGACGCATGCCCGATGACGAGAGTTCGTCCGGGGGAAAGCATGGTCGCCAATCATCGTAGCAGTGCCGTTGATGTGGCGATTATCGGGGCCGGACCCGCGGGGCTGACGGCGGCTTATTTGCTGTCAAAGCAAGGCCTTAGCGTCACCGTTATCGAAAAAGACCCTGTCTATGTCGGCGGGATTAGTCGCACGGTTGAGCATGAGGGCTTTCGCTTTGACATCGGCGGGCATCGATTTTTCTCAAAATCGAAGGAAGTCGTGGACCTGTGGAATGAAATCCTGCCCGATGATTTCATCGAGCGACCGCGGATGAGCCGCATCTATTATGAAGGTAAATTCTACAGCTATCCGCTGCGCGCGTTCGAAGCGCTGTTCAATCTCGGCATCCTCCGATCAACGCTGTGCATGTTGAGCTATGCCAAAGCGAAGGTTTTCCCGAACACCAACGTCAAGAGTTTCGAAGATTGGACGGTTAATCAATTCGGCCACAAACTTTATTCGATCTTTTTCAAAACCTATACCGAAAAAGTCTGGGGCATGCCGTGCGACGAAATGTCAGCGGACTGGGCGGCGCAGCGGATCAAGGGCTTGAGCTTGTGGAGCGCGGTCACGGATGGACTGAAGCGCTCACTGGGGCTGAATAAGCGTCCCAATGACGGCATGGAAACAAAGACGCTGCTCGAAACATTTCGCTATCCGCGGCAGGGACCGGGCATGATGTGGAACGCCGCGCGCGACAAGGTATTGGCGATGGGCAATGACGTCGTGATGGATACCGCACTTAAGCAACTCCGATTTGACGACGTAACCCAGCGCTGGACCATGCAGACCGTCACCAGTAACGGCGTAGTTGCGAACATCAACGCCGCACACGTTATTTCGTCCGCCCCAATGCGCGAACTGGCAAGCCGTATTTATCCGCTGCCCGCGACTTTGCCGAGCGCAATGAACCTCAATTACCGCGACTTTTTGACGGTCGCGCTCATGATCAAGTCCGAAGACCTGTTCCCCGACAACTGGATTTACATCCATGACGACAAGGTAAAGGTTGGCCGTGTCCAGAACTTCCGCAGCTGGTCGCCCGAAATGGTGCCCGATCCCGAACTCGCGTGTGTCGGCCTCGAATATTTTTGTTTCGAAGGCGATGGCCTGTGGTCAATGCGTGATGATGACCTCGTCAAGCTGGCCACCAAGGAAATGGCGATCCTTGGTCTTTGTGACCCGAAAACAGTTGTTGGCGGCGCGGTTGTCCGTCAGGAAAAAGCCTATCCGGTCTACGACGAAACCTACCGCGACAATGTTGACGCGATGCGGGCGGAATTGGAAGCGATCTATCCGACGCTGCATATGGTCGGGCGCAACGGCATGCACCGCTATAATAATCAGGATCACGCCATGATGACGGCGATGCTGACGGTCAAAAACGTCGTTGCGGGTCGCCGTGTCTATGACATCTGGAACGTCAACGAAGACGCCGAATATCATGAAAGCGGCACTGAAGGCGAACAGGCAGCGCTTGCGTCAATTCGTGACGTGCCCGAGCGGCTGAAGGCGGCCTAAATCCATGCGCCGCACAATCGGCACGTTGGCTTTATCGGTGCCGCCCTATCTGCGTTATGTCGCGGTCAGCGGGGTCGCGCTTGCGGTTGATATGGCTGTGTTCCTGATGCTGATCGCGGTGGATATGATCCCGGCAGTTGCGTCAGGCTTCAGCTATTTGACGGGCATGGTTGTGCACTGGCTTTTGTCGAGCCGTCTTGTCTTCGGGGCTTATCTTGCGCAACCGGGAGCGGCGCGGGGTAAGCAGCAGGGACTATTTCTAGCATCGGCACTGGCCGGGCTTACGCTGACAATGGTGATTGTCGGCCTTGGCGATGCGATGGGTCTCGATCCGCGTCTGGCGAAGCTGATAGCCGTCGCGGTTAGTTTTAACGCCACCTATCTGATGCGTCGCAAAATCGTTTTCGTCTGATGACCACGCGGCGTTTTCCGTGGGTAAAGCTACTGATGCTGTGGATCGCGCTGTCGGTCTGTCTCACCTATTTCTATTGGCAGATGGCAATCACGCTAAACTTTGACGATCCCGATGATTTTCTGCGCTTGCAGCAAGTCCGCGATTATATGGGCGGGCAAAGCTGGTTTGACCTGACGCAACGGCGCATCGCGCCGCCCGGCGGGCTGCCAATGCATTGGTCGCGACTGGTGGATATGCCGATTTTGGCGTTCCTGCTGCCACTTAAATCAATATTTGGACAGCATAGCGCAGAGATTGCCGCCGTGATTGGCGCGCCGTTGCTGACGCTGCTCGCGCTTGTGATAGCGGTGGTCGCGATGACGCGGCGGCTGATGGGGCCCGATGTCGCAACATCGCTGCTTGCTTGTGTGCTGACGATGTCGGCACCGTTGATCTTTCTGCAAATCCATCCCGCGCGGATTGATCATCATGGCTGGCAAATCGCCTTTGCCGCCGCCGCTGTGGCCGCGCTGATGCAACGCAATGCG
>JAYTWA010000288.1:0-5132 GCA_043743675.1 Sphingomonadales bacterium | reverse complement strand
CCGCATCAATATCGGATAACGTGCCAACGGCAGTATTGATGCTCGTCCTCGACAGCGCTTCCTGCCACACGGTTCGACCATTTTCGTAGCGGTAGGCGTTGAGATCACCCGACGAGAAGCCCGCAATGACGGTCCCCTGTGCAACCGCTGGCGCGGCGACGCCGAACACGCCTGCCAGTTGCACAGCGGCATTTTCAGTCCATTCGACATTACCATCTGTCGCTTTCAAAGCGATAATTTGGTTATCTTGGCTCATCGCATAAACATTACCGAGCGCCACAGTGGGTGCCCCGCGCAAGGGTCCGCCGGGTCGCTTTTTCCAGACGACCGATCCGTCCGCCACGTTCAACGCGCCGACATCACCAAGACCATTGGTCGCGTAAAGAAACGTGCCCTCAACGCTGACGCCGCCGCCAAACAGCGACGCACTATTCTTGCCGCCATCCCCGAATTTGGCAGACCATAGTTTCGATCCCGACGCGGCATTATACGCCGAAATGACCGCATCCGTGCCCATTACATACAGCTTGCCATCGGCAATCACGGGTGCCGCAGCCAGACGTGACTCTTTCGAAGCGCCAACAATCTTCGTGGTCCATGCAGTGCCCAGCGTTGCGCCGAGTGCAGGGTGACCCATTGATTTGGCAGCATTACCGCCCGGTTGTGCCCAGCTGTCATTTGGTGCTGCCACGGGCAGTGTTACTGCAACATCGGCAAGTGCGGGATCGACTTCAACACCACTTTCGGACGTCAGGATGGAAATGCGGTCACCCAGCAGCGCGCTTTTGGGCTTTGAGGCCTTAAACAGTCCGCCGCCCGCACAGCCACCAACCAGCGTCAGTGTCGCGAGCGCAACCAGGGCTTTGTTTTTATATTGCATAATTATTTCGTGCCTTCTGCCGGAGCCGCATCGACCCCCAATATTCCTGCCAGCTGAACGACGCGCGAACGGATCGTTTCAGGCACTGTTTCGTCCTTGGCCACCGCGCCAAACATGGCGGCGGCAAGGTCATTTTGCCCTTTGCGCATATAGGAAATGCCAACCATTTCGCCCGCACTGCCAAACCAAGGATTGCCTTTGATCGCGAGCGGTTTCAATCGCGCGATAACGGCATCGGGCGTCATCATGTCAAACTCGGCAGCCGTCTGGCGCACCAGCGCGAGGTCACGATAGGGCTGGTCGAGCCTTGTATCCACCGCAATGGCCCCAAACGCTGCTGCAGCGCCTTTGTTATCACCCTTATTCAAAAGTAACGCGGCATTGGTCAGCTTTGCCGCCACCGCAACGCCCACGCTTTTTGATGTCGCCAGGGTGTCGAGCTGCGGCTTTACGGCATCGGTCTTACCTGCGCTCAATTCGTCCATTGCCATGCTCAACCGCTCGCCTTCAATGCCGAGCTTTGTTTCGCGGTCATTCTGCCACCATAAATAACCCGCAAACAGCGCCAGCCCGCCGATAATGAGGCCGATGATCCAGCGCCCATAGCGTTTCCAGATCGTCAGCGCCTGTTCGCGGCGCAATTCGTCATCGACTTCGCGGATGAACTCTTCATTGGTGGTGGGCGGTACGGCCAAGAGGTCGGGCTTTCAGCAATCAAATCTGGTTGGTAGCCTTAGCGGGCGATGTCCGGCGGGGCTAGCCCTCACAATTCGTCAATCATCCCCGCCAGCACGCCCAGACAATCGCGCGCCAGCTGGCGCGACCGTTCGGGCGACCAGCCGCGCTCTGAGTCCGGCGCGTCGGCATTATCCTTGAACGGCATTTCCAGCGTCATCGACACAGCACCAAAGCGTTCGGCAAGTTGGTTCGTCGACATCGTCAGATTGGCCTTGCCCGCACCGGCTTTCGGATAGCCATGCTGCGTCTGGAAATCGGGGGTTGCCGCAGCCAGCCGCGACAGGAACATGTCATACAGATCGCCCTGCCGCTGTGTCCATGACGGAATACCATGAAACCCCGCCATAAAGGCATAGGGGATGGCTTCGTCGCCGTGCACGTCCATCGAGAAATCAACGCCGGTTTCATCCATCGCGGCACGCACATGCCACACTTCAGGGCTGCGGCTGAGCGTAGGCGATGCCCATTCACGGTTCAGGTTGACACCGACCGCATTGGTCCGCAGATGCCCGCGCGCACTGCCATCCGGGTTCATATTGGGCACAATATGAAATGTCGCAGCGTCGCGAAGCTGCGCCGCAACCGCATCGTTTGAAACAAGCAGGTCAAGCGCGCCTTCCATCCACCACTCAGCCATCGTCTCGCCGGGGTGCTGGCGCGCATAGAGCCAGATTTGCAACGGGCCGCTCCCGATGGTCAACAGGTCAAGCGGGCGACCATCGCAGGTCTCACCAAGAACGCGGTGCCCGACATGCGGGATGGCGGCGATCCGGTCGATCAGCGCAGCATGGCGCTCCATGGGATAGGGTGCAAAATAGGCAAACCAGACGCTGTCCGTATCGGGCTTGTGGCGGATGCTCAGCACGCCATTGGCGTAATCAGTGTCGGCGCGCAGCCAATCACTATTGTCCGCGCTAACGCAGGCACGATAATCGGGCCAACCCAGCGGATAGGCCGAGCCGCCGCAGTTGGTAATCCGCAATTCCAGCGGCGTACCCACGGCACCATCAACTCGGAAATAAAACCATTGGTAAAATTGCGAAGCCTTGTCGTTGTGGATGGCGAGGTTCGCCGTTGGCCCCTCGATACTCAAAACGTGGATATTACCGCTGTCGAAATCGCTGTGGATGCTGATGCTCATGGCACGCTGATAGTGCGCCCGCTCTCGCCGGGGAAGTCTTTGAATAACGCCATGGCCAGTTTGTCCGCCGCTAGGCCGGGTTGCGACGCCGGCGCGCTTGAAGGGGCGGTGGTTTCAGCGCGGCCTTCCCAGACGACGCCCTTGCCACCGCGCTCGCGCAGCTGAACCGATAAACGGGTCATAATGATCTCGCTATTCTTATTGCTGCCCAGGCCAAAGCTGACGCCTGCCCCGACACCCCCGCCATAACTACCCGTTCCGCCGCCGATGCCGATGCTGATGGGCGAGCGCTTGGGCGCGGCAGCACGACTGTCACGCGTTACTTCGCTGGAAAATGTATAGCGCGCGTCGGTGCCGCCAGCTGCAAAACCCAGCCGCGCCAGCTCGCGCGCCACGGCTGCGTCATAGGCGGCGCGTTCAAGGCTGTTTCCAACATTGACCAGCGCGACGGGCGCACGCACGATTTCGCTACCCAGATGGAAGCGCGTTACCTGAACCGGCGGGATGCTGGCGGCGCATCCGCCGAGCGCAAGCATGGAGGATAAAAGCAAAATGCGTCTCTTCATGGCTCTACTCCTTACAAGTCATTACGTGTGTAACATACGACAGACGCCTTTGTGCCGCATTCGTCTTGACTTAACCAGCCCGCTTGCCTAGGCGCAGCACTCGCAATTTCTCGAAGATAAAGACCTCCGCCATGAAGATTCGTAACTCGCTGAAGTCCCTCAAGGATCGCCACCGCGACAACCGCGTGATTCGCCGTCGCGGGCGCACGTATGTGATCAACAAGACGAATCGGCGGTTCAAGGCGCGTCAGGGCTAATCACGCATGGCCGTGAAGGCCGTCGTATTTGACGTCGGCAATGTTCTGTTTTTCTGGTCGCTACGTAAATTTTTTGAAAGACTGATCGACGATCCGCGCGAGTTCGACTGGTTTCTAAGCCACGTTGTCACCGAAGAATGGCATTTTGAGCATGACGCCGGGCGGCCCCTTTCGGATATGGTGCCCGAACGCAAAGCGATGTTTCCCGATCACGCACATCTGATCGACGCTTATGCAACGCGTTTCAATGAAACGATTTATGCGCCTGTGCCCGGCATGGCCGAGATTGTGAACGAGCTTTCCGCGCGTAAAGTGCCCATTTTCGGCATTACCAACTTCGGCGCTGAATTCTGGGCCGCGTTCCGCCCGACCAAGCCCATCTTCGACCATTTTCAGGACATTGTTGTTTCCGGCGTCGAGAAAATGGTGAAGCCCGACGCCGCGATTTACCAGCTTGCGCTCAATCGCTTTGGCCTCGCGCCGGGTGAGGGGTTGTTTGTTGATGACCGGCTTGAGAATGCTGCGGCGGGCAATGCAAACGGGTTCATCGGGCACCATTTCAAAGATGCAGCGGCTTTGCGGGCAAATCTGGAACAGCTCGCCCTGCTCTAATCCTTATGCCCCTTCAGTTCGTCTCCGGTCAGGCGGACGACGTGCAGCACATTGGTCGATCCCGGTGTACCGAATGGCACGCCCGCCATCACGATCACCCGGTCGCCACCAACCGCGAGCTTATGCCGCAAGACCATGCGTTTTGACTTTGCCACCATATCTTCAAAACTGTCGACATCGCGCGTCTGAACCGCGTGGACACCCCATAGCAGACCAGAGCGCCGCGCCGTTTCAGCCTTTGGCGTCAGCACCAGCAACGGCACCGATGGCCGTTCACGCGAAATGCGGCGCGCGGTTGATCCCGACGATGTGAAGCAAATGATTGCCTTTGCGCCAACCGTAATCGCAATTTCACGTGCCGCCCCCGCCAACGCGTCCGCCGTCGTGGGGTCCGCTTTCGTTTCGGTAAAGTGCAGCCGCGCGGCATAGCCCGGGTCCGCCTCCACATTCATCGCGATCCGGTCCATCATGCTGACTGATTCAACCGGCCAGGCACCCGCTGCACTTTCCGCCGAGAGCATCACCGCATCGGCCCCGTCATACATGGCGGTCGCCACGTCGGAGACTTCGGCGCGCGTTGGCGTCGGCGCAACGATCATCGATTCGAGCATTTGCGTCGCCACGACAACGGCCTTGCCCATCCGCCGCGCGGTTTCGACAATGCGTTTTTGCGCAGGCGGCACGGATTCGGGCGGCAGTTCGACACCCAAGTCACCGCGCGCGACCATCACGGCGTCAGCCAGTTCGATGATGTCCTCCAACCGGTCGAGCGCCGCCGGTTTCTCAATCTTCGCCAGCAACGCCGCCCGCCCCGCCACCAGCTTGCGCGCTTCAGCCATATCCTCGGGCCGCTGCACAAACGACAACGCAACCCAATCAACCCCCTGATCAAGCGCAAAACCCAGATCGCTGCGGTCTTTCTCGGTCAGCGCGGCCAT
>JAYTWA010000287.1:0-2606 GCA_043743675.1 Sphingomonadales bacterium | reverse complement strand
CGTTCTCGGGAGACGCCATAAACTTGGCTCAATTCCTCAAGTGTCTTGGGTTCCTCGATCAGGCGGCGCTCAGTCAGGATGTGCTTTTCGCGCTCGTTCAGGTCATCCATCGCTTCGGCGAGCATGGCGTGGCGATGCACGCGTTCCTGACTGTCGCCAATTTCTTCGTCTTGCAACGGGCCTTCGTCAGCGAGCCAGTCCTGCCATTGCTGACCTTCGCCATCGTCGCTCATGCTGACGTTCAGCGACGTATCGCCGCCCATCGCCATGCGCCGGTTCATGCTGACAACCTCGGCTTCGGTTACGCCGAGATCGGTCGCGATTTTCTTGACGTCTTCGGGGCGAAGATCCCCATCTTCAAAGGCTTCTAGGTTATTCTTCATACGGCGAAGATTGAAAAACAGTTTCTTCTGCGCCGCTGTGGTGCCCATTTTGACAAGGCTCCAGCTGCGCAGGATAAACTCTTGAATCGAAGCGCGAATCCACCACATTGCATAGGTAGACAGGCGAAACCCGCGATCGGGCTCAAATTTCTTCACGCCCTGCATCAGGCCAATATTGCCTTCTGAAATCAATTCGGAAACCGGCAGGCCATAGCCGCGAAAGCCCATCGCAATCTTTGCCACGAGTCGCAGATGCGATGTGACGAGCCGTTCTGCGGCTTCGGGATCGCCATGTTCCTGAAAACGTTTGGCAAGCATATACTCTTCTTCGGGCGTCAGAAGGGGAAACCGCCTGATTTCCGATAGATAACGATTAAGGCTCGCTTCGCCGCCAAGCGCGGGAATCGTCGCGGGAACATTGCTTTTACCGGCCATGATGACCTTCATTCTCCCTGAATGGCAGCCGATATAGGAACGCCATCACGAATTTCTATAGCGCAAATGCGCTGAACAGTTGCTGCATATCGTCCGGCATTTCACTTTCAAAATGTAAAGTTTCACTACTAACTGGATGGACGAAGCCAAGTTCCGCCGCATGGAGTGCTTGCCGATTGAAGTTCAAGGCTTTCAAAACCACACGATGATTGGGTCGTACGCGACCGTAGACAGGGTCACCCAGCAGAGGATGCCCGATCGATGTCATGTGGACACGCACCTGATGCGTCCGTCCGGTCTCCAGACGGCATTCGACCAGCGCCGCGTCTTTCAACGCCGTGATGAGCTCATAGTGGGTAACGGCGCGCTTGCCCCGTGCCTGTATCGCCACTTTCTTGCGATCATGCGCGCTGCGGGCGAGCGGGGCATCAACAACACCAGACGTCGGAACGCCCGCGACAATCGCTTTGTAACGGCGAACTATGCTGTGATTGGCAAATTGTGCCGATAAACCCTCGTGCGCCGGGTCGGTCTTGGCAACCACGAGTAATCCAGACGTGTCTTTATCGATCCGGTGAACAATACCGGGCCGCGCAACGCCGCCAATACCCGAAAGGCGTCCAGCACAATGATAAAGCAGGGCGTTTACAAGCGTGCCATCGTAATTACCCGCCGCAGGGTGCACGACGAGGCCTGCAGGCTTATCAACGATCAAGAGATGCTCGTCTTCAAAGACGATTGTCAGGGCAATATCCTGAGCAACATTGTGAGCGGGGCGGGCTTCTGGAATGTCGATGTCGAACGCGCCTCCGCCCACAGTTTTCATCGCAGGATCGCGCGCCAAACCAGTTGGTCCACGCACATGACCGCTCGAAATCAAGCCTTTCAGGCGCTCGCGCGACATTGTCGGCACGGCAACAGCAAGCGCACGATCCAAGCGCCAGCCATTTTGTGCATCGTCCAGCACAACCGAAACCGTGGAAAATTCTGCACTCATTGCTAAACCATGCGGCCATGACCTTAGGCTTATCAAGTGAATTACATCTTTGGTTGCTTGTTGAAGCAGCAAACTCCCCTGATCGCGAAATCTGCGGGCTTATGATTGGTCGCACCCATGTTGAACGCCTGATTGCAACAAAAAATGTGGCGGATGACCCTCGATTACACTTTGAAATTGAACCTACTGCTCTCTTTTCTGCCATTCGCAATGAGCGGGCAGGGGGTGAACGACTGCTCGGCTATTATCATTCGCACCCTGTCGGTCCGCCAGCGCCATCAAAACACGACATTGCTCAGGCGTCCGTCGATAATCGTATTTGGTTGATTATTGGCGTGGGGCGTGTGGCCGCATGGATGTTTACCGACGCCAATGAATTCAGCGCGATAGATGTTATTATCACGGACTGAACACGCCGATGCACCTGTGTTGGAAATATCACGATACTGTTGTATGAATACAACGATGCAGCCCCGGATGGCACAGTGGCGACGGCGCTTGACCGTCCTGATCGGTCGCCGCCGCTGGATACCCTATGTCGAAATCGGCACGCTGGCGCTGCTTATACTCATCATGACGACGAGCTACCTGATTCTGACGCAGGGCGCGCCAGGCCAGAAACTGCTGACGCCACCCGTGGTCGCAGCGATGCTCGTCGTCAATCTAGTACCATCCATCGCTATTCTTGTCCTGATCGGTCGACGTGTCGCAAAGGGCCGAGCCGCAGCGTCACCAATTGGCGGAGGTGGGCGTTTGCATGTCCGTCTTGTTGGCATATTTTCGCTGGTGGC
>JAYTWA010000286.1:0-2571 GCA_043743675.1 Sphingomonadales bacterium | reverse complement strand
GAGCTTGTCGAGCACTACGGCGAGCTTGGCGGGTTCGTTGACTGCCCAATCCTTTTGCGGGGCCAAACGAATACGCGCCCCATTAGCACCGCCGCGATGGTCCGACTTGCGATAAGTCGACGCCGATGCCCATGCTGTCTTCACAAGCTGTGACACGGTCAAGCCGCTGGCCAGAACCTTTTCCTTGAACGCGGCCACATCGGCATCAGACGGCATGACGCCGGCAGGAATCGGATCCTGCCAGATCAGGTCTTCGGCGGGCACTTCGGGTCCGAGATACCGGATCTTTGGTCCCATATCGCGATGGCACAGTTTGAACCATGCGCGGGCAAAAGCGTCATCAAGTGCTCTCTGATCGTCACGGAAACGCTCAGAAATCGCGCGGAACTCCGGATCGACTTTCAACGCCATGTCCGCCGTCGTCATCATCGTCGGCACGCGCTTTGATGGATCGCGCGCGTCGGGGGCCATGTCTTCGGGATCAGGGTTAATCGGCTGCCACTGACGCGCACCGGCGGGACTTGTCACCATTTCATAATCATATTTGAAGAGCAGGCGGAAATAATCACCGCTCCATTGTGTCGGGTTCGGCGTCCACGCGCCTTCAATGCCTGACGTCGTAATATGGCCCTTGCCAATTTCATCGGCGTCAGTGAGCCAGCCGAGACCCTGCATGTTGAGTGACTCGGATTCAGGGCTCTGTCCGAATGTATCCGATGGCGCCGCGCCATGCGCCTTACCAAAAGCATGGCCACCCGCCGTTAGCGCAACGGTTTCTTCCGAATTCATGGCCATGCGTTCAAATGTAGCGCGCATGTCATGGGCCGATTGCAACGCATCCATGTTACCGCCGCGTCCTTCGGGATTGACGTAAATCAGCCCCATCTGGATCGCCGCCAGCGGCATTTCGAGGTCCATTTCCTTGTCGGGCTGGATGCGGGTTTCGACGCCTTGGCTCACCCACAATTCTTCGGCACCCCAATAGGTATCGCGCTCGGCTTCGAACACGTCTTTGCGACCGCCACCAAAACCAAACACGGGTCCACCCATCGATTCGATTGCGACATTGCCCGCCAGAATAAACAGATCAGCCCAGCTCAGCTGTGCACCATATTTCTGTTTGATCGGCCAGAGCAGACGACGTGCTTTATCGAGGTTGCCGTTGTCTGGCCAAGAGTTGAGCGGCGCAAAGCGCTGCTGTCCGCTGCCCGCACCGCCGCGCCCGTCCGCCGTGCGGTATGTGCCTGCGGCATGCCATGCCATGCGGATCATGAAGGGGCCGTAATGGCCATAGTCAGCTGGCCACCACGACTTGTTGTCGGTCATCAACGCCGTCAGGTCAGTTTTCAGTGCTGCGTAATCAATCGAATTGAACGCTTCGGCATAATCGAAATCAAGACCCATTGGATCGGGCGATGAGCCGCCCTGATGCAATATTTCAACGGGTAGCGCATCCGGCCACCAATCCTTGTTTGTCCGTCCCAAGAGCGAACGCACCGCAGGCGGCGTGTGCATTGGGCAGCCCGGAGCGGGTGCTGTATCTTCATAATCTGCCATGGTGCGTCCTTTCAATGAAACTATGTGGATAAAGTCGCGTAACGCTTATGAATTGTCCAATCGATTAGTTTGAATTCAGTAATCGATTTATTGGCTTTCAGATGTCTGTGTTTTGGTTGCGACGTCGCGCAGCGTTCGCGCAAAGATGCGATATTCATTGCTGCGTGCGCTGCCTTGCCGCCAGGCAAGCACCAGTTGTCGTTCCGCGCCGTCGCCAAGCGGAACGGTGTCGATGGCGCGACCGTCGAGCAAACCGGCATTAACAGCCATCTGCGGTAGGAATGTTGTCCCAAGGCCGGCCTCGACCATCTCGACAAGCGTCTGCAGTGATGTTGCGACCATTGCCGCACTTCGCACGCGCGGCACACCGCACGCGATAAGCCCATGTTCGTTCAGGCAATGGCCTTCTTCGAGCAGCAACAAGGATTGTGGATCGGCGGGCGCGGGCTGCCAGCCGCGCGGGGTCGCAAGGACGAGGGGATCGCGCAATATTTCTTCATAATCGATTGGCCCGCAGTCATACGGAAGCGCCAAGATAACCGCATCAAGCATGCCACGGCGCAACGCCGCACAAGCCGCTTCGCTGGTTTGTTCGCGCAGATAGAGAACAAGCGCCGGAAACATGGCCCGGATGGGCGCAAGGATTTTTGGCAACAAAAACGGCGCGACAGTCGGAATAATGCCCAGTCGCATCGGCCCGGTCAGCGGAAGAGCCGCTGTCGAGGCAAAGTCGGTCAGTTCAGCCGCAGCCGCGACAATATCACGCGCGCGCAGCACAAAGGCCTCGCCGACATCGGTAAAACGCACTGACCGTTTGGTCCGTTCAACAAGGACAACACCGATCAGCCGTTCCAGTTCGGATATGCCAGCCGACAGCGTCGATTGTCCGACCCCGATCGCCGATGCTGCACGCCCGAAATGCCGTTCGGTGTCGAGTGCGACAAGAAAGCGCAATTGGCGAAGGGTGGGGCTGAATGCGGTCATAGCGGTCTGAGCCGGTATTAAGCGCCACTC
>JAYTWA010000285.1:0-2343 GCA_043743675.1 Sphingomonadales bacterium | reverse complement strand
TCGATAAGCGCGAGGTCTTCAGCATTCAGGGTCAAGTCCAGACTGCCGAGTGCCTCGTCAAGCCGATCTCGGCGCTTGGCTCCGATCACCGGAATGATGTCGCTGCCCTGCGCCATCACCCAGGCAATCGCCACCTGAGCAACGGTTGCACCCTTGGTTTGCGCGACCCCTTGCAGCGCGTCGACCAGGCGAAGATTGGCATCGACATTGTCGCTGGAAAAGCGCGGGGTCATCAGGCGGATATCACCGGATCCCCGACCATCCTTGTTCCAATGGCCGCTGATAAGTCCGCGCGACAGCACCCCATAAGCAGTTATGGCGATGCCAAGCTCACGTGCCGTTGGCAGGATATCATCCTCGATCCCGCGTGAAATCAGCGAATATTCGATTTGCAGATCTGACACAGGATGAATTGCAACCGCGCGCCTCAGCGTGTCCGCGCCCACCTCAGAAAGGCCGATGTGGCGCACGTAACCTTCCTTCACCAGATCGGCAAGCGCGCCCATGGTGTCCTCTATCGGCACGTTGGGATCAAGCCGAGAGGGGCGATAGATGTCTATATATTCGGTACCAAGCCGCTGAAGCGAATAGGCAATAAAATTGCGGGTTGATTTCGGGCTGCTGTCAAACCCGGTCCATCCGCCATCGGGCCCTCGCAATGCGCCGTACTTGACACTGAGCTGGTATGTATCGCGCGAAACGCCCTTCAGCGCCTCGCCGATCAGCATTTCGTTGTGACCTGTGCCATAGAAGTCGCCGGTGTCGATCAGGTTCACGCCAGCATCAAGCGCGGCATGGATTGTCGCAATACTCTCTGAACGATCGGCCGGGCCATACATGCCCGACATTCCCATGCATCCAAGCGCGATGGTTGACACGTCTGGGCCAGTATTTCCGAGCTTAATGGTCTGCATGACATGTTCTCCCAATGCTGATCTTGACAATGCCGGTCGCATCAACCGGACCATAAAAATTCCCTAAACTGGCGGATTGCTATAGTCATTCGCAAATGGTGTGACTGTTGCGCAGGTAGGTTTCGCGCCTGGCCGTTCCGGTCCGTGGTTGACTGGCGAATGCACCGGAGCGAGTGGCGCATATCATTAGTAAACCATTGAATTTCAGCACCTAATAAGCAAACCATTTACGGACAGTGATCGCCATCAACGGACAGTCTGCATCGCCAATCCGGCATCAAGCGCCAACAATTGATATCCGCCAGCCCGGCAGGGCCTAACCTTGGGTTACTTTGGGCAGTGCAGGATTGATCAACGTGCGGGCGTGGTTCGCTGCAGCGCGGTCGATCAGGTCCTTAAGATATTGCGCAGCGGGGGTCAGCGGTGAGCGCGCAAGATGCACGACACAAATGGCTGGAGCGTAAGTCGTTTCGATTACGGGTATCTGAACGACCAAATTTGATCGTGCAATAAAATCCACCCATTGCTGAGGCATCGGGGCAAGCAGATCAGATGAAGCAACGACCGAGATAATGCTCATGCCGGAATTTGCCTGAGCGACGATATTAGGCGGTGGCAGCCCTATAGATGTGTAGATCGCGTTCACTTCATTTTCGGTGTCGGGCATCACCGGCGTCGTCACCCAGGATGCATCGGTCAGGTCTCTGACCGACGCGGCATGGGCCAATGGATGGCCTTGCCGGGCAATTATGATCCGACGGTTTTCGAACAGGTGCTCGATGATCAGATCATCGCTTTTTCGGTCTTTCGGCACCGGACCGACATAAATGTCGATCAATCCGTCGCGAATGTCTGCCTCAAGATAAGGAAAAAGACCTTCGGTCAGCTTGAACCGCACCTTGGGATACCGTTTACGGAATGGCGCCAGGATTTTGGGCAGGATCGCGACGTGCGCCGCAGTGGAGAGACCGATCGAGATCGAACCAACATCCTGCCCCTTGAAATGTTCTACTTCGTCCAGCGTGCGTTGAATTTCGACCTGAATCATCTTCGCGCGGCGGATGACCATTTCGCCGACCTGGGTCATCACCATGCCAGTTTTGGTGCGTTCGAACAGCTGGACGCCGAGTTCACGCTCCAGTTCCTGTATGCTGCGAGAAATCGCTGGCTGAGCCATGCCGAGCTGACGGGCGGCGCTGCGAACGCTGCCACGCTCAACTACAGCCACAACAATGCGCAGATGGCTAAGCTTCATCCATGCTCCTTTCCGCCGGATTCATTTGAATCGTTGGGCTGACGCGGCTTGTCGCCACTGGAATGGCTGCCATCACGCTAAGGCGTGGTCGGACGATCCAGCAGACAAATGCGTTAAACCGACTATTCGCACCCGGCGGCGGGCTTGGCAAGTGCAGGGGCATGCACAAACATA
>JAYTWA010000284.1:0-3384 GCA_043743675.1 Sphingomonadales bacterium | reverse complement strand
TGACGGCCGAAATCGACGAAAGCGCGATTGATGCGCAGGTTGCGATGCTGGTCGGCCAGCAGAAGTCGTTCGATGATGCGCCCAAGGGGCACAAGGCCGTGACAGGCGATCTCGTGGTCATGGACTATCTCGGCAAAGTCGACGGCGAACCGTTTGACGGCGGCAAGGGCGAAGGGATGTCGGTCGAAATCGGCACAGGTCGTTTGATCCCGGGCTTCGAGGATCAGCTGATCGGCCTGAAAGCCAATGACGAAAAGCAGATCAATGTGACGTTCCCCGAAGATTATAATGTCGCATATCTGAAGGGGAAACCTGCGACGTTTGATCTCGTCATTAATGAAGTTCGCGTGGCAAAGGCAGCGGGTGCAGCGGATGATGACTTTGCGAAGACACTGGGGCTTGAGAGCCTTGAACAGCTGCGCGGGCTGCTGAAAGGGCAGATCGAGCAGGAGCATAATGGCCTGACGCGCACGCACATGAAGCGTAAGCTGCTCGACAATCTGGCGGCTGCGCATGACTTTCCTGTGCCGCCGTCAATGGTTGACGCTGAATTCAACCAGATATGGCAGCAGCTGGAGCAGGAAGCGGCGCGCGAGGAGGACCCCAAGGCAGCGCTTGCGGAAATGGAAACCGACAAGAGCGATTATCGCAACATCGCCGAACGGCGTGTGCGGCTGGGCCTGTTGCTCTCCGAAATCGGACAGCAAAATGGTATCGACATTACGCAGGCCGAAATGAACCGTCTGGTCCAGCAAGCCGCAGCGCAATATGAGCCAAAGGACCGCGAGCGCTTCGTCCAATATGTCCAGAACGAGCCAATGGCGGCAGCCCAGCTGCGTGCGCCCTTGTATGAAGACAAGGTTGTCGATTTCCTGTTCGCGAAAGCCGAGATCAGCGATCGGACCGTAGCAAAAGCCGAACTCGAAGCGGCAATCGAGGAAGAAGAAGGCCATGTGCATGGGCCAGGCTGTGGTCACGATCATGACGTGAAGCCCGCCAAGGTGAAGAAGGCTGCGGCAAAGAAGGCAGAACCCGAAGCGGAAGCGACACCTGCGAAGAAGGTTTCGGCGAAGAAGTCCGAAGCTGTGCCCGCCAAGGCTGAGAAAAAGTCTGCTGCTAAGAAGAAGGCTTAACCGGCATCCGTTAAAGGGGATGGCTATGACGACACCACGCATTGCCGTCCTCCTGCCGTGCTACAACGAAGAAGCCGCAATTGCGCAGACGGTAGCGGGGTTCCGCGCTGTGCTGCCCGACGCAGACATTTATGTTTATGACAATAATTCCTCCGACCGCACGCGCGAAGTCGCAGAGGCAGCGGGTGCGACTGTTCGAACCGAACGGATGCAGGGCAAAGGCAATGTCGTGCGCCGAATGTTTGCCGATGTCGATGCCGACATTTATGTGATGGCCGATGGCGATGCGACATACGAAGCCGCCGCTGCGCCCGCGATGGTTGCGCGCCTAATCGACGAGCAGCTCGATATGGTGGTTGGCGCGCGGCGATCCGAAGTAGAGGCAGCATATCGGCGCGGGCATCGATTGGGCAATGCGATGCTGACGACGATGCTGGCGTGGGCATTCGGCCGTAGTTTCAGTGATATATTAACCGGATACCGTGTTTTTTCGCGACGCTTTGTTAAAAGCTTTCCCGTGCTTTCGGCGGGTTTCGAGATTGAAACCGAAATCAGTGTCCATGCGCTCGAAATGCGGATGCCGGTGGCCGAAGTGATGACGGCTTATGCGGCGAGGCCCGAGGGGTCGGTGTCGAAACTAAGCACCTATTCGGATGGCTGGCGTATCCTGCGGACGATTGCGATGCTATTCCGTTTTGAGCGACCATTGTTATTTTTCGGAAGCGTGGCGGGCGTGCTTGCGCTGGCTGCGGTCATATTGGCGGCTCCGCTGGTGATGACGTTCCTTAAAACCGGGCTGGTGCCGCGTTTCCCGACTGCGATCCTCGCAACCGGGCTGATGATACTCGCTGCTCTCAATGGCTTTTGCGGGCTTATCCTCGATACAGTGGTGCGCGGACGGCGCGAGGTTCGGCGGCTTGCCTATCTCGCGCAGCCCGCGCCGGGGATTTCCGTTAGAACGTAATGTCTTTCATGCTGTTGGCGACCGTACCAAGGATGCCATAGTCCTTGGCTTCGTCGACGGACATCCAGTAGTCGCGGTCAATGTCTTTCATAACGCGCTCAATCGGCTGGCCGGTGCGTTCGGAAATGATCTGGCCGAGACGCTGACGCATCTTGATTATTTCCTGTGCCTGAATGGCAATGTCGCTCGCTTTGCCGCCCGCGCCGCCCGATGGCTGATGGATCAGAAAGCGGGTGTTGGGCAGGCAGAATCGCCGCTCCTTGGGCGCACCAAGGAAGATGTGCGTGCCTGCGCTCGCGACCCAGCCAGTGCCTATGACCGCAACGGGCGATGCAACGAACTGGATCAGATCGTGGATTGTGTCACCCGATTCGACATGCCCGCCGGGCGAATTGATGACCAGTTTGATCGGGTCATGGCTGATATGGTCGAGGTAAAGCAGCTGTGCCGAAACGCGCTCGGCGAGCTTTTGGTCAATACCGCCAAAGATCAGGACCGTGCGCGCATCAAGGAATTTCATCATCATTGCCGCGCTTGCACCAGCGGTATTATCACCCTGTTCTTCGTCATCGTTGTGGAAAAAATCGGGCATGCGCATGAAAAGCACCTTTATTGTTGGCTGTTGTCGAAAGGCGACTTAGGGATGCGGCAACGGGGGCGCAACCGATCACCCCCTTGAACCTTTAAGCCAGACCGCCGAAATAGACAGATGTAAAACAAGGATTCTTCATGCGCACTCCTGATCACGCGGATATTATCGGCGGCCTTATCCCGGTCGTCATCGAACAATCGACCCGCGGCGAACGCAGTTTTGATATTTATTCGCGGCTGTTGCGCGAACGCATCATCTTTATCACGGGCGGAATTGAGGATCATATGGCCTCAGTCATCACCGCGCAGCTGCTTTTTCTGGAATCGGAAAATCCGAAAAAAGACATTTTCATGTATATCAATTCGCCGGGGGGGGTCGTGACCAGTGGCCTCGCGATTCACGACACGATGAATTATATCCGTCCTGAAGTAACAACGGTGTGCATCGGCCAGTGCGCTTCGATGGGATCGTTTCTGCTCGCGGCAGGACAACCGGGCAAGCGCATCGCTTTGACCAACAGCCGGATCATGATTCATCAGCCTTCCGGCGGGGCACAGGGCATGGCATCGGACATTGAGATTCAGGCGAAGGAAATCCTGCGCATGCGTCACCGGTTGAACACGCTCTATGCCAAATATACCGGCAAGACGATTGAAGCGATCGAAACGGCGATGGACCGCGACATGTTCCTTGAA
>JAYTWA010000283.1:0-5701 GCA_043743675.1 Sphingomonadales bacterium | reverse complement strand
CTTCAAGAGCGCGGGTGTAATCTAGTTTCGGGTGGAACGGACACGCACCTTGCATTGGTTGACCTGACGCCACTGGGTGTAACCGGCAAAGACGCCGACGAAGCGCTCGAACGCGCAGCGATCACCTGCAATAAGAATGGCATTCCCAACGACCCGCTGCCGCCGGTAAAAACCAGCGGCATCCGTGTCGGCTCACCCGCAGGCACCACACGCGGGTTCGGCGTCAAGGAATTCCGCGACATCGCTGATATGATCGCCGACGTGCTTGATGGATTGCGGCAAAAAGGCGAAGGCGGTGACCCCGACGTCGAAGCCAATGTCCGATTGCGTGTGCGGACTTTGTGTGAACGCTTCCCAATTTACCCCGAGCTGTAATTGCGCTGCCCGTTCTGCGCCCATGATGACAGCCAGGTAAAGGACAGCCGCCCCACCGAAGATGGTGCGGCGATCCGGCGGCGGCGGCAGTGCGAGGGGTGTGGCGCTCGCTTTACGACGTTTGAGCGCATCCAGCTACGTGAACTGACGATCCTCAAAAGCGAGGGGCGGCGCGAAAGTTTTGAGCGCGACAAGCTCGCGCGCTCGGTCGCTATCGCCTGCCGCAAGAGACCCATCGAACAGGCGCGGATTGACCAGATGGTGTCTGGCATTCAACGACAACTTGAAACGCTGGGTGATGCCGAAATTGAAGCGCGGCAGGTTGGGGCGCTGGTGATGGATGGGCTTCGAGGATTGGATAGCGTGGCGTACATCCGCTTCGCAAGCGTGTATAAGGACTTCACTGAGGCCAAGGATTTTGAGGAATTTGCGGGAACAGTGAAGGATGCGGGAACGAATTGAACCCCATCCTCATCCTCGTCCGCCCACAGCTCGGTGAAAATATCGGAAAAGCAGCACGCGCCATGCTCAATTTTGGGCTGACTGAATTGCGGTTGGTTGCGCCACGCGATGGTTGGCCCAACCCAAGTGCTGGCCCCGCCGCGTCGGGTGCCGACCAAGTCCTCGCCGATGCGCAGGTCTATGATAGCGTTGCCGATGCCACTGCCGACTGCGCCCATATCTATGCCACTACCGTCCGTAAACGCGGTGTAATCAAACCCGTCCTCACGCCGGATGCCGCCGCCGCAGAAATGCAGACAGTTCAAGGCCGTGCTGCGATCCTCTTCGGTCCCGAACGGACAGGTCTCGAGTCCGATGACGTCGCGATTGCCCGCACAATCATCACTGTGCCGATCAATCCGAAGTTCGGATCGCTGAACCTTGCGCAAGCTGTGATGGTTGTCGCGTATGAATGGTCGAAGGGCCAATCGCTCGCCCAGCCACCGAAAGTCGATGACGAGCCACCCGCGCCGCAGTCCGAACTCGACGGACTGATCGGGCATCTCGATAATATGCTCGGCAACGCTGGTTTCTATTTTCCGCCTGACAAAGTACCAACGGTAAAACGTAATATTCGATCAATTCTGACTAAGCCCGCATGGAATGCGCAGGAAGTGCGCACCCTTCGCGGTGTCCTGACCGCAATTGAAAAGCCCAGGCCCAGACCCTAACGCGCGTCGAATCTGACGAGATCATAGGCGATCGACGCTTCGACAAGCAATTCCCATAAATCAGCCGCTCGTTCTGGCGACCAGCCATTCACCACAGCATTTTCGCGCACATTGGCAATCACCTGCGCCTTACGAGCCTCGTCGCGAACGCTGCTTCGATCCGGCTTGATCCGCGCCGCCGCATCCATGAAGCGGAAACGCTGGCCGATCAGGGCGGCAAGCTGTCGGTCGATTTCATCGACGCCAGCGCGGACCTCTGCCATGGTCATACAGTCTTCAGGATCGATCATGCAAAGCGTCCATAACGGCGTCATGCTTGACTCGGCAACCGCAAACGCTAAGGCCGCGACTTCGCAATTGACCCCGCACTCCGGTGAAGCGGTGGTCCTGCCCTCCAATTGGAGCAAGTAGCGCGGACCCGGAAACATAACCGCCTTTCGGGGCAACGCAATTGAAGGATTACCAATGTCAAAGCGTATCAGCGCAAAGCACAAGCTCGACCGCCGCATGGGCGAAAATATCTGGGGCCGGCCCAAATCGCCCGTGAACAAGCGTGAATACGGTCCTGGTCAGCACGGTCAACGCCGCAAGGGTAAAGTTTCCGATTACGGCCTTCAGTTGAAAGCCAAGCAAAAGCTGAAGGGCTATTACGGCGAAGTCACCGAAAAGCAGTTCAAGAAGCAGTATACTGAAGCCGCGCGGATGAAGGGCGACACATCGCAGAACCTGATTGGCCTGCTCGAACGTCGCCTCGACGCGATTGTTTATCGTGCCAAGTTCGCGCCGACCGTGTTTGCCGCGCGTCAGCTCGTTAGCCACGGCCACATTCGCGTGAATGGTGTGAAGTGCAACATCGCATCGCGCCGCTGCGACGTGGGCGACGAAATCACACTGGGCACCAAGGCACAGGAAATGGCGCTCGTCATGGAAGCGCAATCGCTCGCCGAACGTGATATTCCAGAATATATCGGCATCGACGGCACAGCCAAGGCAACTTTTACGCGCGTCCCCACGCTCGACGAAGTGCCTTATCCGGTGAAGATGGAACCAAATCTGGTCGTCGAATTTTATTCGCGCTGATAAGTTTATCTACTACCAAGAAAACAAGGCGGTCCTTCGGGGCCGCCTTTTTTCTTGGCGGCAGCGGCGCGGGATGCCATCAGGCGATCAACCTAGGAGAATGCTATGATACGCACTGCCCTACTCGCAACGACACTTCTCATCGCAACATCCGCACTCGCCAAAGCGCTGCCGCCAGTGCCGGTGCAAACCTTGAAGGACGTGACGCGCACCCTTTCGTCCGATGCCTACGCCGGTCGTGCACCCACATCGCCCGAAGAAGAGAAGTCCGTCGCCTACATTATTGCACGGATGCAAAAAGCGGGTCTGAAACCCGGTAATGCGGGTAAATGGACGCAGGACGTCCCAATGGCAGAGATTTCCGCGACGCCGACGCCGTTGGTCTTTGCCGGCGGTGCAGCCACTGTATCACTTGCCTACAAGACCGACATGGTGATCGGCACATCGCAGATCGTCCCGCGTATCGACGTGAAAGACAGCGATGTCGTTTTCGTCGGTTATGGCATCAACGCGCCACAGCTTGGCTGGAATGATTATGCTGGCCTCGATGTCAAAGGCAAAACCGTCATCATCCTGATCAATGATCCCGATTACCAGACGCCAACGCTGACCGGCGTATTCGGGGGTCGCGCCATGACCTATTATGGCCGCTGGACTTATAAATATGAAGAAGCCGCGCGACAGGGCGCTGCTGCTGCGATCATTGTCCATGAAACCGAACCAGCAGCGTATGCCTGGGACGTTGTTGTCTCGTCATGGGCGAAGCCGCGCCTAGGCCTTGATGCGGCGGACAACCACATCAGCGATAGCGCAGCGATCGGTTGGATAACGAAGGACGCAGCGACGCTGCTTTTTGCCAATGCGGGTCAGGATTTTAACGCCGTCAATGCAGCGGCGAAAATTGCCGGTTTCAAGGCTATGCCCCTCGGCCTGAAAATGACGATGGGGTTGGACAACACCGTGCGTCGTCAGATGTCGAAAAATGTCATCGGTATCCTTCCCGGCACGCGCGCGCCAAAACAATATGTGTTGTATTCGGCGCATTGGGATCATCTGGGCCGGTGCCTGCCAGTCAAGGGCGACGGCATCTGCAACGGCGCAGTCGATAATGCGAGCGGTGTCGCCGGATTGATCGCAATGGCCGAAATGAATGCCAAAGCCGGAACCGCCGCACGCAGCCAGTTGTTCCTGGCCGTGACAGCCGAGGAATCGGGATTGCTGGGTTCGAAATATTATGCGGAAAATCCGGTTTATCCACTGGCGCAGACCGTAGGCGGGGTCAATATGGACGGGTTGAATGTCACCGGCGCGACGAAGGATGTGAACATTATCGGCGTCGGCAAGTCCGAACTCGATGATTATGTGACGCGCTGGGCCGCAAAAGGCGGGCGTACGATTACGCCTGAATCGACGCCTGAAAAAGGGTTCTATTACCGGTCCGACCATTTCAGCTTTGCGCGGCTCGGCGTGCCGATGCTTGACGCGGGCAGCGGCGATGACTTGGTCAAGGGCGGCGTTGCGGCGGGTCGTGCCGCAGCGGAAGATTACACCGTCAACCGCTATCACAAGCCGCAGGACGAATATGACGCGACGTGGAACTGGGACGGCGCGGTCCAAGATTTGACGATGTATTACGGCATCGGGCGTGAGCTGGCGATGGGCAATGTCTGGCCAAATTGGGCACCCACCGCCGAATTCCGCGCGATCCGTGACAAGTCCCGCGCCGAAAAATAATGCCGCACCTCCCCCCCGAATGGGCACCGCATGAGGCGGTATGGATCGGCTTTCCGTCCGATCCCGATCTTTGGCTCGAAGACCTTCATCCCGCGCAAGAGGAAGTTGCGGCGTTCGCTCGTGCGGTTAACGTCGATGGCAAGGGTGAGACGGTCCGACTGGTCTGCGCCAATGAAGCCGCCGCCGACCGCGCGGTTGCGTTGGCGACAGACGCGGAAATCCACGTGCTGCCCTTTTTCGACATCTGGCTGCGCGATACGGGGCCGCTGGTGCTGAGTGACGGGACGGCCCTCGATTATCGCGGCAATGGCTGGGGCGGGAAATATCCATCGCCGCTTGATGATGCACTGGCGGAACTGCTGTGTGCATCGGCAGATTTGCCGCATCATCCGCGTTCGATGATCCTCGAAGGAGGCGCAATTGATGTCGATGGTGCGGGACTGCTCGTCACCACCGAACAATGCCTGCTCAACCCAAACCGCAATCCGTTGATGACGCGCGAAGACATAGAAGCGCAGTTGACGATTAATCTCGGCATCGAGCGCGTTCTGTGGCTTGGCGATGGCTTGATGGGTGATCATACCGATGGCCATGTCGATAATCTTGCGCGCTTTGTTGCGCCCGGCGTGTTGGCACTTCCCGAAGCGGCGGATGCGGATGATCCCAATGCCGCCGTGTATGCCGATGCGTGGGCGCGCGCCAAGGCTTTTGGTGTGGAGGTCGTCCCCCTTCCCTCACCCGGACGCATCGAAATTGACAGCGAAGTGGCGGCTGCAAGCTACATAAACTTCTACATCGGAAATGCAGCAGTCGTGGTGCCAACGCACGGCGCGCCCAATGACGATGCAGCCGTTGCCGCCATTGCCGCGCTGTTCCCGGATCGTAAGACGGTCGGCCTGCCCACCGGCCATATTCTGACCGGCGGGGGGAGCTTCCACTGCATCAGCCAGCAACTGCCGATGCGATGATCGCATTCTGGAGCAAAGCCGTCATCTCTGGCCTGCTCGTCGCACTGGCCGCCACGATTGCGCGCCGCCAGCCTGCACTGGGGTCGCTGATCGTCTCGCTCCCGCTGGTCTCAGTGCTCAGCATGATCTGGCTGTGGCGTGACGGAGCGGACAGCAATGCGATGGCGAACTATGTCGGCAGCACTTTCTGGTATTTCCTGCCGTCGATGCCGATGTTCCTCATCATTCCCGCGCTGTTGCGGCGGGGCATCACCTTCTGGCCCGCGCTCGGCATTGGTTGCGCGATCACGATTGCTCTCTATCTGCTGATGGTCGCGGTGGCTGCGCGGTTTGGCCTGAGGATTGACGCATGACCCATATTACCGTTGCCGC
>JAYTWA010000282.1:0-7106 GCA_043743675.1 Sphingomonadales bacterium | reverse complement strand
CCCGGCAATGCGCTGACGGCGTTCGAGGGGCAGGTTGTCGGATCGACAAGCGTATTCCCCGGATTGGGGGATTGCGTCACGCCATTGAAAATCTGGTTGAAAGCGGGAACGCGGAATCCGGTGTTGTACGAACCGCGGAATAGCAACCAATCGACAGGGCGGAATTTGGCCGAGACTTTGGGATTAAATGTTGTTCCAAAGCCGGTGTAATCATCGACGCGGCCGGCAACCGTGATTTCGAGTTGCTTGAGAATCGGGATCGAGATTTCACCATATGCCGCCTTTACATCGCGGTTGCGCTGGGTCAGCGCATTCGCGTTATCATAAGCCGCATTGAAAATATCGGGCGAGCCGAGCACGCCGAATTGCGATCCGTCAAACCCGTAGGTTTCACGCCGGTAATCAACACCAACAGCAACCTGAACCATGCCGCCGGGGAGCGCGAAAAGCGACCCAGAGATCGACGCATCCGCTTGCTTCACTTGATATTTGCCGCCGTAAAGTTGCGCGCCAAATGCCGACACGGACTGAAGCGCGGCGAGACCCGCTGGCGTCTGAGTCAGCGAAAATGGATTGAGCAGACCCGCATTCAACACACCGACAAGGCCCGGCCGTGTTGCACCCGGTGCCGTTGGCACACGCGGATCGGGCGCGCCACTAACAGCTCCTGCTACGCCTGATGCTGCCGCGGCGGCTGCACCGTTGAATGTGCCACGAAAATAATAGCCGGTGCCGAGCGTCGATGACGATTCACTGCGCGCATAGGAGCCGCCAACACGATAATCCCACCCCTCGAACAACGGCCCCTCTGCGCCGACGGCAACACGAAATGTCTGAGTTTCAGTCACATATTCGCGACCGCCGCACGCGATACAGCGCCAGCGATACGCAATCGGTTTGCCATAATTCGCCGCGACGCCCGGAAACACCGCACGAATGCGATTGTAAACATCGTTATATGTATCCGCCGTCAGGGCGTTGAGTGGATAAGCGACCGGGAATGTTGTGGTGTTTCCGCTCAGTTGATTATTCGAAAACCGCTTGGTCGAATTGGCCTTTGATCCGGTGACTTCGGCATACAGTTCATGATCGCCAAGCGCCGCCGTCGCGCGACCATAATAGGTCAGCGTCTCGATTGGTTGCTGCAAAACAACCGCACGGCCCGTATCCCACGAACAGGCATAGAGCGCCGTTGGATTGGCCCAAAGCTGCTCATCATAAGCCATACCGCCATCTACTGACCCGCAGCCCGCGCCACCCGGCAGGTCAAGGATATTGATACCGCCGCTCGCCAGCGTCGTCGTGCCGGGCACAGTCAGCGTGACACCGCTTAATAACGTACCCGTGGGCGTGATCGATCCGGGCACAGTGCTGCCGCCTGTTGGGAAGGTTGTCGCAATCGGCGTGCCGCGCGTGTCGATGGAAAGGCCGCGTCCCGGCTGGTTGCCGTTGACGAAATCGCGCTGGTTGCCGTTCAGCGCCCCGTTCCAGCTCTTGCTGATCGCGCCAATAATGTTGAAACCTTGTTCGTCGAGATTGCCTGATCCGAATGTGGCCGACAGGCGATAGATCGGGCTATCCCCTTCCTGTGTGATGTCGGTAAAGGCATTGAGCAACGCCCCTTCGAAATTCTTCTTGGTGATGAAGTTCATCACACCGCCAATCGCGTCCGTGCCATAAATGGCCGACGCGCCATCCTTCAGGATTTCAATGCGCTCGATTACGGCAAATGGGATCTGGTTCACATCGACGGCAGAACCCGAAAGCCCGTGCGCTGCAACACGGCGACCGTTAAGCAGAACCAGTGTGGAGGCAGATCCCTGTCCGCGCAGGTTCGCCGCGGACAAGCCATTTGTCCCGCGCTGAGCGCCCCCCACAACATCGCTGTTCGACGCAAGATTGTCCGCGCCATTGCCGTTGGTGCTGAGATAGGAAATCAGCTGTTCGGGGCTGCTGATCCCTTCGCGGCTTAAATCTGCAGGACTGATAATCGTCAGCGGCAGCGCGCTATTGGCAGGATCGCGTTTGATGCGTGATCCAGTGACCAGGATTTCGCGGGTATCATCACTCGCGGCGGGCGTTGCTGTTTGTGCGGATGCCATTGCCGGGACGACGAGCGCGGTCGTGGCAGTCAGTAGAATCGCAAATTGCTTGATGTGACGCATGGTATCAGCCCCCTGAATTTCGAATCATTGTTGTCCGGACATTAAGAAACAATTCTGTCACAAAATCTAGGGCTTCAGTTTGCCTCTGCAATCATGATTAGAGCCGTATCCATCATTGGCGCTGCCAGAGTCCTCGCGGGCACGTCGTTTGCGAATATCGAAAAAGTCAGCACACGTCCGCTCTTTGCCGTCATATACCCCGACAGTGCGGTCGTTGCATTTAACCCGCCGGTTTTGGCAAAGATGCGGCCTTCAAGCGCGGTCCCTTTGAAGCGCCGTGCAATGGTGCCGTCAACACCACCCACAGGCAACGATGCCTGCCAAGCCGTGCCCCAATGTTGCGCCGCGACCCAGCGCAAAAATGTTACAGCCCCGCGCGGCGCAACGCGGTTATATGTCGACATCCCAGAGCCATCAGAAAAATCATATGCAGTCCGCGGCACACCTGCTTTGGTCAGCATCGTTTCGATCACCGCCAGACCGCCCTCCAGCCCTTTTGCGCCGCCCAGTCGCCGTGCTAGCAAATCAGCATGCAAATTCTGGCTGACTTTGTTGATGATCCTAATGTCGTCTGCCAGCGTTGGCGGGGAAAGGCGGGCAAGCACCAGCGTCGGTTCGGGTTTCACACACCCCTTTTTTGGGCATGGCTTCATCAAGGGGAAGGTCGGAGGATCGTCCCGATATAGCGACCGGATTTCACCTTTCACACGCACGCCACGTTCCTTGAGCAATGCCGCCAGCCGCCACGCTGCGTAATGCGCCGGGTCGTCAATCCCGAGCGCAATCTGTTCGGGTTTTGCCTCCATCGAAATCTCGCCAAAGACAATCACGCGCCGTTCAAAGGGCAGGCGTTTCACGTCGATTGTTGTCGGACCGCGCGCGACTGTCTTCGCGCGATTATCGATGGTGAAATAATCCGACGAAAACCCGATCATGGGGGGCATGCCGGGATAAGACGCAGTCACGGTCAATGGCATTTCGTTGCTGTCGAGACTCAGCGCCGCGATGCCCGTGCCCGAACGCTCCGCCACATTGTTCCAGCTCATGCCGGGGCTCCAGCGCTGGTCTGGCCACAGCGTCGCGTCGCCGATGATATGGCGCACGCGCTTGGTTTTCGCGGCAACGGCATCGGCTAGCTTGGCGAGGCAATCAACTGCGCAATCAGGCGAACTTGACATGCGGGCATCGCCAAAGCCCATCAGAATGACGTCCTTGTCCTGCAATGCCACGGTCGTGCCGCCATCGGTATCCGGCTGATCGAGCGCCTCCATCGTAAAATACGCCGCCGCCGTCGTGAACATCTTAGTGTTCGACGCCGGAATAAACCGCTTGTCGGGATTGATCGCGATGATTTCCTTGCCCGCGTCGTCGGTCACCACAAGGCCGAACCGCGTGCCGGAGCTTGCTGCGGCAAGATTAGTCTCAACCCGCTGCTGCAATGTTTGGGCGTAAGCCGGGGACATAGTGCCAACGAGCAAAAGAACGCATATCATCAGCTTCATGGTGCCAAACATGCGTAACTTAGCATCGATACGCAAACCAGCATCGCATTTTTGACTGTTCCCCGCTGCGTGTTCGTGCCATGTTCTGTGCCAGAGGATTATCCTGATGCGACATGCCCTGACGCTTTTTTCGCTTTTGCTTGCTGTTCCTTGTGTTGCCGAAATCGCGCCCAAACCACCTGAACTGCTCGCGACTGTGGGCACGCGCTCCGATCTTTCGATGCGCATGACGGTCCCGGTGACCATCGAAGGGCGCGGCCCGTTTCAATTTGTGGTCGATACCGGATCGGACCGCACCGTCGTATCGCAGGAACTGGCGACGCTGCTTAAACTGGCCATCGGCGAAAGTGTGACGATGCACAGCATGACCAGCGTCGGTCCGGCCAATACCGTCATGGTGCCGACCCTGACGCTTGCCGGACAGACAACGCGCGATATTAACGCCCCAGCGCTGCAGCAGGAATATCTCGGCGGGCACGGCTTGCTCGGCATTGATACGCTGAAAGGGCGGCGCGTCGTCATGGACTTTGCCAAGCGCACGCTGTCAGTCCTGCGCTCGGGTGAGCGGGAGGATTATGACCCCGACACTATCGTCGTCACTGCCCGGTCGAAATTCGGACAGCTTGTGCTGGTCGATGCTGATGTCGATGGGACGCCGATCACGGTTATCATCGATTCAGGGGCAGAAACCACTGTTGGCAACGCCCCGCTGCGCGCTTTGCTGTCGAAACGGAACAAGCGGTTGCAGTTTTTCAAAACCGAGCTGCTCGACGTCACGGGTGGCAAGCTCGGTGCAGAATATGCCTCGGTCGGGCGAATTCGACTCGCGGGCATTACGATTGAAAATGCCGTGATTGCCTTTGCCGATGCGCATCCGTTCAAGCGCTATGGCCTGCAGACTAAACCCGCTATGTTGCTCGGCATGGATACGCTGCGCAGTTTTCGCCGGGTGTCGGTTGACTTTGCTCAGCGTAAAGTCCGCTTCCTGCCGCCCGGAACGCTGGGATGAGTGCGTTTGAATTTGCCGGTCATGCGTTAACGGCGTTGCCACAGGGCGCTTTGTTCTGGCCCGCTCGCCGTGCGTTGATCGTTGCCGATCTCCATTTCGAAAAGGCAAGCTGGTTCGCCAAGTTCGGGCAGATGCTGCCGCCTTATGATTCAATCGCGACACTGACGGATCTGACGGCATTGGTCGCGGCGACTGAGCCCACTGAGCTCTGGTGTCTCGGCGACAGTTTCCATGACAGTGCCGGTGCCCGTCGCCTGCCCGCCCGTGCCGAAGCGATGCTGCGATCTTTGACGGCGAAACTCGATTGGGCCTGGGTCACTGGAAATCACGATCATGCGCTCGACGATCCATTCGGCGGGCGCATCATACAAGAAGCCGAGGTCGATGGCCTGATCCTGCGTCATGAGGCCGATCCCACAGATAGACGCCCCGAACTGTCAGGCCATTTCCACCCGAAACTGCGCGTTGCGATTCGGGGTCGCAACGTCGCTCGCCGCTGTTTTGTGGCGAGCGCGACGAAGCTGATCCTGCCCGCTTTCGGATCGTTGACCGGCGGATTGGATGCTGCGCATCCCCAAATCTTGCAGGCGGTCGGCGCGAACGCCCGGGCGTTAATCCCGGTTACTGATCGCCTGCTGAGTTTCCCGCTAGCGGCTTAACGCCATGATTAAGCCGATGGTTTTGCGACCCAAAGCGCGGGAAATGTTTTCTTCAACGCGGCAACCTTCGGCGCATCCCACATGCGGATGTAGCCGTGGTTGGGATTCTTGAACGCGAAGTCCTGATGATAGGGTTCGGCGGGGAAAAAACCGCCCGATTCAATTTTCGTCACGACGGGCGCGCCCCAAACACCGCTTTTGCCGATTTGTGTGATATAAGCACGAGCAACACGCGCCTGATCGGGCGTTTGCGGGAACACGGCGGACCGATAGCTGGTGCCACTGTCGGGCCCCTGCCGGTTCAACTCGGTCGGGTTGTGCGCCACCGAAAAATAGACGCGAAGGAGAGTCGCGTAGCTTATCTTACGAGGATCATAGGTGATGCGGATCGCCTCGGCATGGCGCGTGGATTCACTGCTGACCTTGCCATAGGTCGCATCGGCAGCACTGCCCCCGGCATAGCCCGACGCCACAGCCGTGACGCCATTCAGATGGCTGAACACAGCTTCCATGCCCCAGAAACATCCACCGGCGAGAACCGCGGTCGCACTGCTCCCCATCGGCTGGGCGTCAACAGCAGGCATCGGCACAAGCACAGTGCGTTCACCGGCGAGCGACCCGCCCGATATGGCAAAAAGGGCAAGCGCGCCAAGCGCACCAACGGCGAGAGTTGTTTTCATGGTTATGATCCCGATACGTAACAATGCAGAAGTCGGTTACAGCAATCCCGGCACAAGAGCGAGCATAGCGGCGGCCGCAACGGCAAAGCCGCCCAAGAACAACATCGTAAAATCGGATTTAAGTGCAGTGCGCATGTCAAACCTTTCGCGGGCAGATATTACAGAGACGTAAACTGCACGAAAAAGGTTTCACTGCGCCTGAACGCGGTGGTTATCGGAGGTTCAGAAAAGTGCGGCGCATGCTTCCTGAATGCGTGTGCAGGCATCTGTCAGGATGGTTTCTGACGTCGCGTAAGAAACTCGAAATGCCGGACTGAGACCGAACGCCTCGCCATTAACCGCAGCGACGCGCGCATCGTCGAGGAAATAGTCAATCAGGTCGGCATCGGTCGTAATCCGCTTTCCCTTGGGCGTAGTCTTGCCCATGCAGCCGCTCGCGTCTGGGTAGACATAAAATGCGCCTTCGGGTGTCGGGCAGTGCAGCCCCGGTGCCTGATTGAGCATTGCCACGACCAAATCACGCCGCTTCAAAAATGCCGCATTGCGGTCCGCCAAAAACGATTGATCGCCCGATAAGGCAGCCGTCGCAGCGGCCTGCGCGATGGAACAGGGATTGCTGGTCGATTGCGATTGCAGCTTGCCCATCGCCTTGATCAGCCATGCCGGTCCGCCTGCGTAGCCGATCCGCCAGCCCGTCATTGAATAGGCTTTCGAACAGCCGTTGATGGTCAATGTCCGCTCATATAAATCGGGGCAGACCTGCGCGATCGTTTTGAATGGCGTGTCGGCATACCAGACATGTTCATACATATCGTCCGTCATCACCATCACGTGTGGGTGGCGGCGGATGACTTCGCCCAGTGCCATCAGCTCGGCCGCAGAATAGGCCGCACCGGTCGGGTTCGACGGTGAGTTGAGCAATACCCATTTGGTGCGCGGGGTGATCGCGGCGTCAAGTTGCTCGGGCAATATTTTATAAAACTGGTTCGCGCCTGCGCTGATGATGACGGGCGTGCCACCTGCGAAATTCACGATGTCAGGATAGCTGACCCAATAAGGCGCCGGGATGATCACTTCATCGCCGACATCAA
>JAYTWA010000281.1:0-7556 GCA_043743675.1 Sphingomonadales bacterium | reverse complement strand
AGTCGCGATGCGGATTGTCTGGCTGAGTGCGGCAGTCGATACGCCAAGATCGGCGGCGACCGACAAGCGCGGCTTGATCGTGATTTCGGGGCGGGGAATATCGCCGTTAATACGGGGCGCGCGCAATTGTGGCAGGGTCTTCATTTCCTCGACGATCTTGTTCGCCGTTTTCGTGACGAGCGTGGGGTCACTGCCCGCGAGCATCAGCGTGACGTCACGGCCAAGCCCACCGCCCTGGCTCTGGAAGGTAACGCGGGCGTCGGCCACGGTCCGCAATTTGCCTGCCATATCGCGTTCAAATTCCACGCTGGTGCGCGCGCGCTTTTTGTTCAGCGTCACATAGATACTGGCTTCACCGATATTCACTTCGCCAAAGGCGGCCGCGACTTCGGGTGCGGTGCGCAGAAGGGCGGACACTTCGTCAACGACGTTTTCGGTTTGCTTCAAGGTGGAGCCGGGCACCATCTCGACCTTGACCTGGCTGTAATCGGTGTTGATCGTCGGCTGGAATACGAATTGCAGCTGGCTGAATGCCAATATCGTCAGTCCGAACGACAGAGCGCCCATGCCGACAATCCAGAAGCGATGGTCGAGCGTAAAAGCCAGCCAGCGTTTCCACCCTGTGTTGCGCGCCTTGAATGCCAGCGCTTTGCGGGTGTCGAGCGACCAGTCCAGCATTGCGACATATTTACGCATCATCATGTTGTCGCCGTGCGCGGCGGGGCCATGGCTTTTCAGGAAAAAGGCCGCGACCATTGGCGTGATCAGACGCGCAACCGCGAGGCTGATGAGGACTGCGACAACGACTGTCAGCCCGAACTGTTTGAAGAACTGTCCGGTCAATCCCGGCATCAGGCCAACGGGCAGGAAAACCGCGACAATCGCCATTGTCGTTGCCAGCACGGCAAGGCCAATTTCGTCCGCCGCATCAATCGAAGCCTGATAGGCGGTTTTGCCCATACGCATATGGCGCACGATGTTTTCGATCTCGACAATGGCGTCATCGACAAGGACACCCGCGACGAGGCTGAGCGCCAGCAGGCTGATCCCGTTCAGCGTAAATCCCATCAAATCCATGAACCAGAAAGCGGGGATGGCTGACAGCGGGATCGCAATCGCCGAAATCGCAGTCGCGCGCCAGTCGCGCAGGAACAGAAAAACGACGAGGACCGCCAGCACGGCCCCCTCCCACATCGCATTGATCGCCGAATGATATTGCTCGCGCGTGTAATCGACGCTGGTGTAAAGTTGCGTGAATTTGACCTTCGGGTTTTCGCTTTCCAGCTTGCGCAATTCCTTGATCGCGTCGTCATAAACTGTGACGTCCGACGATCCTTTTGCCTTTGCCATTGAGAAGCTCAGCACCTGACGACCGTTCATCTTCGATACGCTGCGCTGTTCGGCATAAAGGTCGCGGACCGTGGCAACGTCGGACAGTTTGATTGATCGCCCGCCGACCGCGATCATGGTTTCGCCCAGCACGAACGCTGATTTTGCATTGCCCAGTACACGGACCGATTGCTCGGAGCCGGCGATTTCGGCGCGGCCTCCGGCGGCGTTGAGGTTGGTCGAACGAAGCTGCTGGTTAATTTGTGCAGCCGTAACGCCCTGTGCCTGCATCCGCACGGGATCGAGGACGACGCGGATTTCGCGACTCACGCCGCCTGACCGTTGCACGGCGGCCATGCCCGGCACGGACAATAATCGCTTTGCGACATGATTATCGACGAACCAGCTGAGTTCCTCAAGCGTCATGTCGACGGCTTCGGCGGAATAATAGGCAATCGGCCCGCCATCAATATCGGCGCGTTGGATCTGCGGCTCAAGAATACCGTCGGGCAAGTCACCGCGAATATTGGCCATTGCGTCGCGCACATCGTTAACGGCGCGGTCGATTGGCGTGCCGATGGAAAACTGGACGAACGTGTTTGACCCACCTTCGGAAATCCATGTCGACATCGAATCAACACCGTTGACACCGCGGATTGCCGCTTCGACCTTTTGTGCGACTTGCGTTTCCATTTCGCTGGGCGCGGCGCCGGGTTGGGTTACGGTGATCTGCGCGGCTGGAAAACTGATGTCGGGATTATTGTTGACTTGCATCCGCACAAAACTGAGCACGCCAGCGAGCGTCAGCGCAATGAACAGGACAATCGGGGCCACCGGATTACGGATCGCCCACGCCGATATGTTGCGGAAACTCATTGCCTGCGCCTCACCAGATTTTTACTGTGTTGTTACGGCAATACAGTCATTAATCTTCTACCGCAAGCAGGGATTACAAATTATAATATTAATATCATCAATTAAATTCACCTTGTTTGGACATTTTGCGAATCGATTCGACCGGAGTCGCAACGCCGGAAAATTGCACTACGTGGCCTGCGCGGGTCGCAGGATAGGGCGCGTGCAGCGATTCTCAACCAGCGCGCTGATCATGTGGACCAGATCATTTTGGAAGGGCGGACCGACCGCGATCTTGACGCGCTTATCGACCGGTTCATTGCTGCGCGCGATGCGTAACGATTTGTATTCATAACATAAAAAAAGTGCGGCTGGCGCGCCGCACTTTCATAATTGTGTATTTACCAAAACTAGAAATTGTAAGCGCGCGCCAATCGCTCGCAAAAGTCTCAGTCTGGGTCGATTGTCTGGCCACCAGGAGCGCGCACAAACAAAACTTCAAGAACGATACTCATCATCATGGCATTTGCCCTCCACTTAACTTGAATAAGTTAATCTAGCAGTAACCATTGATCAACATGTTTTATTCATCACTTCACAGTTGCTGGATTAATTGAAGAATTTTTGGTCGTTCGGGCAGTTTAAGCCTTCCTTGACGGTTAACGGCCTATGTCTTTTGTATGTCCGCCGGTAACCGCACGCGAAAGCCATTGGCTAAAATAGTTCGCCCGCCTGCCCGACGGCGAAGTGCGGCAAATGACACAGGAAAGCCGACATTTATCGCGGTCATTTTGATCTCAATTACCAACGCGAGTGTCGTACGTCGTTATTTAGGATTTGACCGGTGGGGTGGCGCGTTTCTGTCATTTGTTAGCGGCATGAAATCGACAGCAGGCGATGGCCGAATCAGCCAATTTGCCTGGGACACAGTTTGTCTTGTTTTCGATAATATAACTGCTGAAGAGTTTGCCGGTTGCTTCAACGCGCTAGCTGATACTGATTCGCACTGGCCGACTGGCGAACCAAACGTGCCGAGTTTCGAATTTATCGCCGGTGCTGCTGCCGGTGCTGACCAGATTGATGCCCTTGAGCGTGCCGAACAAGCATTGTCGGATGCCAAGCTGCGCGGTCATAGTATGATAACGTCGGACGGGCCGACAAAGCATCGCCAAGAAACTGTCGATCTTGCAAGCGATCTCACCTTGGCCGTTCCGCGTGACGAGCTTTTCATGGTCTATCAGCCGAAAATTCATGTTCGACAGCGTGCTGTATCAAGTGCGGAGGCGCTGATCCGGTGGCAACATCCAATTCTCGGACTGGTGATGCCCGATGCCTTTATCGATCTTGCCGATGCCAACGGCGACATGCGGGCAATCACGCTGTGGACGTTGCAGCGTGTGATTGCTGACCAGAAATCACTTGCCCGCAATGGTCATCAGCTGCGCATCTTTGTGAACATATCGGGCGGATTACTGACTGACTGCCTGTTTATCGATGCAGCATGCGCACTGATCGAAGACGGCCAGGCTGAAATAGGGTTCGAGATTACGGAGACGGCCGTCATTCGCGATCCTGATCTCGCTATAGCAAATCTTGAACGCTGCGCGGCCATCGGAATCACGCTTGCCATTGACGATTATGGGTCGGGACTTTCGTCACTTTCTTACCTTAAGCGCCTCCCTGCGACCGAACTTAAAATCGACAAGATGTTCATCACGCATTTGACGAGCAGCCACCGCGACCCTCTCATCGTGCGGTCAACCATCGACTTGGCGCATGCGCTTGATATGGAAGTTACAGCCGAAGGTGTCGAAACGCCGGCAGCACTCGCGCTGCTAACGGTAATGGGATGCGAGATGGTTCAGGGCTATCTCATCAGTCCGCCGCTCGTGATCGACAAGTTCCAGACCTATCTTGATGACTATCGTTTCGAAGCCTTGCAAACCAGTGTCGAGCCGACAGTGCATCGCCCCGCGAGTTTTTGGAAGCGGGCATGAAACTTCTGTTTCGATACTTTTTACCATTAGCTGGATGCATTTTTATCGCTGCTTTGATCGGCTATTCACCTGCAAAAGCAGCGCCGACGCGTGATGCTGTTGCTATTCAGATGATGCTTGATCAGGCGCGCGAGCAGTTAAATGTCGATCCAATGTCATCAATTGCTCTTGCCGAAAAATCCGCGGTGCTATCGACACAAGGTTTGACGGGGGCCGAGCGAGATACGCTTCTCTCAGAAAGTGATGCTTTGCTGAGCCGAGCGCTGATCCGGGTTGGCAAGATCAAAGAGGCCACGCAAGCTGTCAAACGCGGCTTTGCCGTCGTCCGACGCGGGCATGTAAGCGGCAAGGCCGCAGCAGAACTCACTTTGTCACTGGGCCGAATTCAGCAGAATTACGGACAGGTTCAATCCGCATTACAGTCGTTTCAAACGGCATATCGTCTGTTCCGGGCGGCGGGACAGAAGCGATCACAAGCCGTGGCTCTGCAGAGTATTGCTAAGCTTTATGTCGATGGCGGGGACGGAAAAACCGGGCTGAAATATTATGCGCAGTCCGACAGTGAGTATAGTGGCGATCCTTTGATGTCGCTTTCATCACGGAACAATCGCGGTTCGGCATATCTTTATCTATTTGAACCCAAGGATGCAGAGCGAGAGTTTCGCGCGGGCCTGAAGATTGCTCAAGATATAAAAAGCGATAAATATACGATACGTATACTTTCCAACCTCGCTCAGTCATTACTCAATCAAGGCAAATCCGACGAGGCTTCGGTAAGTGTAGATCGCGCCATGTCTATAATACAGACGACAAATGAAATCAGCGAAACGTGGCCCTTGTGGGAATTGCGCGCACAAATAGCGCTAGCCCGCAATGATTTCAAATCGGCATTAACGGCTATCAAACGTGCGCTTGACGGTGTCGATCCTGTGACCAGTGATGCGAAATATCGGCAAGCGCATAACACAGCTTTCCGGATTTATAGGGCAACTGGGCAACCAAAGCTCGCTCTCCCGCAGATTGAGGCTGTCCAGCGCCTCGATGAGTCCACAGCAAAAGTTACCGCGACAAATGCTGCCGCGCTCATGGCTGCACGGTTTGACTTCGCCAATCAGAACACACGAATTGCTCAGTTGAAGGCGCGCGAACTTGAATTGCAACGCAATTTCCTGATTGCGGTGATCGCGGGTGGTGCGCTGGCCTTGCTTTTGCTTAGCGTTGGCTTAATCCAGATCACACGG
Organism: Sphingomonadales bacterium; assembly: GCA_043743675.1. Lineage (GTDB taxonomy): Bacteria > Pseudomonadota > Alphaproteobacteria > Sphingomonadales > Sphingomonadaceae > Sphingomonas_O. Next base: position 2,134 of record JAYTWA010000281.1, on the reverse strand, counting down.
AGCCGTAACAGGGAGCGTGCGGCGAAGCTGTTGCTTGCCCAGACCAATCGTGATCTTGAAAAGGCGATAGCGGCCAAAATGGAATTCCTTGCCACCACAAGCCATGAAATTCGGACACCACTCAACGGTATTCTTGGCATGACGCAGGTAATGTTGTCGGACCGCAAGCTGGATGCCATCCTTCGTGACAGGATCGGCATTGTCCATGATGCGGGTGAGACAATGCGGTCGCTGGTCGACGATATTCTTGACGTCGCAAAAATGGAAACTGGCAAGCTAGCGGTCGGCAGCGGTGCCGTCGATTTGAAAGCGACGTTGCGTCATGTTGCGCAGGTCTGGCGGCTTCAGGCCGAGGCGGCGGGCGTGGACCTAGTGCTAAGCCTTGATGATTGTCCCGACGCTATCGAAGGCGATGCAGGACGTATCCGTCAGATTATCTTCAATCTCCTGTCCAACGCCATGAAGTTTACCGAAAAGGGCAAAGTTGAGCTTGCCGTCGAGTCCAATGTTACCGGGCGCATTCGCATTTCGGTGCGTGATTCCGGCATCGGTATTGATCCAAAATGGCATGAGTCTATTTTTGAACTGTTCCAACAGGTGGATGGCGGCACAACACGTAAATACGGCGGAACGGGTTTAGGCTTGTCGATCTGCCGCAATCTGGCGCGGGCAATGGGTGGGGACATAACAGTGGAAAGCGAGCCGGGCTTCGGATCGACCTTCACACTCGACCTGCCATTGGTCGAGCCTGCGGCTATTTCGGTGCGTCCGGCAACTGGCGAACGGCCGAGCACAATTCTTGTCATAGAACATAACCCGCTCACGCGCGGCATGATGCGTGCGATATTGTCTGAGCGGTTTGAAGCGATTTCGTTCGTTGATAGCGTTGCTGAAGCATGCAGCTTTCTTGCGTTAGAAGAGGCTGACTGGATTTTGGCCGACGCAGAAACGTTAGAGAACTCTGAACAGCTCTTTAACGCGACAGAAGTCCCCATAGCTCTGATCGTCAGTTGCGACTTACCCGACCGTTTTGCTTCACTAGCAACGGCTCTGCTCCGCAAGCCGCTGACGAAATCGACGCTGCTGAACATATTCGAGTCGGCACATTCGCTGCCCGTTGCGGTGGCGGCATGAAGCTGCTCTTCGTCGAAGATGATGCAATGAACCGGCGTGTCGTGAAGGACATGCTGAACGTCGCAGGCGTCGAAATGGACGAAGCTGACGGTGCGCAGGAAGGGCTGCGCATGATCGAAACGGGCACCTATGACCTGATCTTGATGGACCTTCGTATGCCCGGCATGGATGGCATGGAAGCCATCGCGGCGCTGCGCTTGCGTGCTGATGAAAAAGGACGTTTGCCTGTGATCGTTCTAACGGCTGATGCCGCCGCAGGTCTGCGCGAAAAATGTATGGCGGCGGGCGCTGACGAGGTTTTGTTCAAGCCGGTTTCAATGCAATCGCTGTTCGACGCCATTGCTGTTTTGATGGTCGGGCGCGACGGTGGCGAGACGATCATTTCATAACACGGAATTCGGCGTTAAGACGGTAACATGAGCACCGCACCTGAATTCGATTTTGCCCTTGGCGAAACGGCGGACATGATCCGCGAAACGACAAGGCGATTTGCAACGGACCGTATCGTGCCGATTGCCGCCGCGATTGATGTCGAGGATCGCTTCCCGATTGAACTATGGCCTGAAATGGGAGCGCTGGGGCTGCATGGCATTACCGTGTCCGAAGCTGATGGCGGACTTGGTCTCGGCTATCTTGATCACGTCATCGCATGCGAAGAAGTCGGGCGGGCATCCGCTTCGGTTGGCCTCAGCTACGGTGCGCACTCAAACCTGTGCGTTAACCAGATCGCGCGCTGGGGCGATGCCGAACAGAAAGCGAAATATCTTCCCAAGCTCATCAATGGCGAGCATGTCGGATCACTCGCCATGTCGGAAGCTGGCGCGGGTAGTGATGTCATGTCGATGAAATTGAAAGCCGGCGCAGTGCAGGGCGGATATATCCTCAACGGCACGAAGTTCTGGATCACCAATGCAGCCTATGCCGACACACTTGTTGTTTACGCAAACACCAGCGACGGCGGGCGCGGGATCACGACGTTCCTGATCGAAAAAGACATGGA